>JBDKHS010000353.1:0-4642 GCA_039797505.1 Pseudomonadota bacterium
AAATAAGCGGCTAAATACACAAATATATGAAATTAAGAAAAAAGAAAAACTAGTGTAATCCTATGTTTTAAAAATGAATTATGCTTCTTGCACTAGCCCTCCCCTTTAGGGGATTTAGGAGCGCAGTTAAATCCCATCCCTAATTTTTAGGGATTTTTTTGAAATTGATAATTTACCAACCAGTCAACTATAAAGGTGTCATCATGAGTGAAATTGCTTGCCGTAACTCCAACAAAGCTTTAGTTCAGCCCGTGATTCCCGCAGGCGCAGAAACACAAGTGAACGGGATTTTTGCCCAAATGGAAGCCAAAATGGGTAAAGCTCCTGTTGCGCTGCAATTATTCAGTTTAAGCCCTGAATTGCTTGCCCAAACCGTGGGACAATTTGGCTACTACATGCAACATCCACGTTTAAGTATGCCCTTGTTGGCGATGATTCGTTTACTGGTGGCGCAACAAGAAAATTGTAGTTATTGCGTCAACATGAATGAAAAAATCCTCGAAAGAGCGGGATTTGAACAAGCGGTCATTGCCAAAATGCAGGAATTTCCTGAAAGTGCGCCTTTAGACGAACGCGAAAAAGCCATGTTATTGCTGGTGTTGAAAGCGGTCAGCATTCCTCACACCGTGATGGCGGAAGATTTTGAACAGTTGAGAAGTTTAGACTGGACGGATCGGGATATTTTAGAAGCCATCAATCACGGAGCTGTTGCATTGGCTTTAGACCGTGTGTTAGATGCGTTTAATGTGAAAGATGAACAGGCATTTGCTTAAGTTTTAGAATGACATGATGCGGGGAATTTCAAACTTCCCCGCAAGTTTCGCCGTAAAACTGCCGTCAATTATTGTGCTGCGGTCAAGGTTTCACGCACGGTGAACGCGCCGCGTAAATCTCCTACATTAAAACCGACTGCCTTATCTTGTGGATATAAAGCGGTGATTTTTTCCATCACTTCAGGTTGAATCTTGCTGCCATGACAAGTTAAACAAACTTCTGCTGTTGGAATCGCTTTCATATAACGCGCTTCACGCTTGCCATCACTTTCGACAATCGCATGAAATTCTAGGGTATTCACATCTTCACCCTTGGCTTTACGGGCTTCAAAGTTATTTAAAACTTCTTCTTCCCAGGCCTCGGGCGCACTGGCAGCATTACGCGGTTTTAAACTGGTGCGTGCCACACTAATGCCTGCTTTTTCAGAAACTTGCTGTGCAATTTTAGGAGCTTTCAGGTGGCAAACTTCTAAAGCTGCAATAGCCCCACCGCTTTTAATCGCGCTGGTCAATTCTTGTTTCAACGCGCCGCCATACGCTTGAATCGATTGACGATAACCCGCTAATTTCTCTGCACTTAATTCCGTTTCAGCATACGCCACATTGCACAATAAACCACCCAGAATCAGACTGTAAATACTTGTTTTCATAATAAGCTCTCTATAAAAAATGGTACATAAAAAAAGCCCGCGTGCCGTCAATAAATTGTATCAGCACACGGGCTAGTATATTAGCATATTCTTATAGATTCAGTTGCGTCCCGATTTCAATCACCCGATTGCTGGGAATACGGAAAAAGTCAGTCGCACTGCGCGAATTACGCAACATGCTGATAAACAACTTTTCTCGCCACGATGCCATACTGAATGGCTTCTTATTGCGGTCTTTCGAGGGAATTAAAGTTTCACGCCCTAAGAAAAATGTGGTTTCCATCTCATTGAAATCCAAGCCATAAGGATGACAATATTCCAAAATTTTCGGCACATTCGGGTCTTCTTTGAAACCGTATTGCGCCACCACGCGGAAGAAGTTGCTGCCTAAATCCTGCACCCGTACCCGATCATTGTCTTCAATGTAAGGCACATCCTCCACCACTAAAGTCAGTAACACAATGCGTTCATGCACCACTTTGTTGTGCTTCAAATTGTGCAATAAGGCGGGCGGCACACCGATTTGATGGCTGGTCATAAACACCGCAGTACCCGGCACACGGAATAAACTATTGCTGGGACTCGAATTTTTCGGGTCAATCATCATCAAGAAATCATCGATTTCTAAAATATCGGGCTTCATGCGCTCGGCAACTAATTCACGTCCGCGCTTCCATGTGGACAATAAGATGAAAATCGTGAACCCCACTACAATGGGAAACCAACCACCTTGGGGGATTTTAATCGCGGTAGCACTGAAAAAGATGCTATCGATGCTTAAAAAACCGACAATAGATAGCCATGTGCCCCACTTGCCCAATTTCCCCCACTTCCACATGTGCTGCATCGCGACGAAGGCAAAAAAAGTGCTGATGATCATCATGCCTGTGGCGGCAACCCCATAAGCGGCGGCTAAATTACTGGAGGATTGGAAACCTAAAACCAAGCCAATAATGGCGGCTAATAAAGTCCAATTCACCCAAGGCACATAAATTTGTCCCACTTCTTCTTCTGAAGTGTGGTCGATTTCCATACGTGGGCAAAAACCGAGCTGAATGGCTTGGCGGGTTAAGGAAAATGCACCAGAAATCACGGCTTGTGAAGCGATAATCGCGGCGGCGGTGGCAAGCATCACCAAAGGAATTAACGCCCAATCGGGGGCGAGTAAGTAGAAGGGGTTGGCAACCGCTTCTGGGCGACTGATTAATAATGCGCCTTGTCCAAAGTAATTAATCACAATCGCAGGCCCAACTAAATAAAACCAAGCGATTTGAATCGGACGTTTTCCGAAGTGTCCCATGTCAGTATATAAAGCTTCTGAACCCGTCATCACCAACACCACCGAGCCTAACACTAAAAACGCGTGAAATTTATTAGTAATTAGAAACTCGATTGCATAAAATGGGATAACGGCTTTTAAAACTGAAGGTTGTTGAATGATTTCGAGAAAACCTAAAACAGCTAATGAGGAAAACCACAACAACATGATAGGCCCGAATAATGCGCCGACGCTGGCTGTTCCTTTGCGCTGCATAGAAAACAATGCGATTAAAATCACAATGGTGCTGGGAATGATGTAGGGCTTGAAAACGTCACTGACAATTTCTAAACCTTCGACCGCACTGAGCACGGAAATCGCGGGGGTGATAATCCCATCGCCATAGAACAAAGCCGCGCCAAAAATTCCGAGCACGACCAGCCACCAAACTTTGCGAGTGTCTCCTTTCCAATGACGCAAGGTCAGTGCGGTTAATGCGAGAATACCGCCTTCGCCATTGTTATCCGCACGCATGATTAAAATCACGTATTTAAGGGAGACGACAAAAATCAAAGTCCAAAACATTAACGACAAGACACCCAGAATATTATCTGGTGTTGGAGTCACCCCATGCGGGGCAGTAAAACATTCTCGTAAGGCGTACAGCGGACTGGTGCCAATGTCGCCATAAACCACGCCTAAAGCGGCGAGGGTCAATTTGAGAGAAACGCTTTGAGAAGTAGAGGCTGAGGAATGATTCATTGTTGAGCGTAACTTGTTGGATTACTGGAAGCGCAAATTATACACCTTGTGGCATGAAACACACAGTTCAAATATAATAGCCTGTTATTTAAAAGATTATTTGTGAATTCCCCAGCCATAAATGTGGCGAAAATGTGTATTTTAAAGCCTGACTCAAACACTCATAGAATGATATGAGAAAAACATTTACACAGACCTAAGCAGCCAGTTATCATAATTAATTATTCGCCGCAGGACAGGATTGCGTGTGAGCGGTTTTACTCTCCGTCGACGTAAGGCTAAGCCGATTATATGACTCAGTGGACTTCTTTTATTTCGCAAAAAACTTCTAATTTAGAAGAGTTTGTGAATCGCAGTTTGGATCGTCAAGTGAAACTGGCGGTTACGGGTTTAAGCCGCAGTGGGAAAACCGTGTTTATTACTTCGCTGATTCATCAGTTAATGCACGGCTTAGACGACAGTCATCTCCCTTTTTTTGAAATCGCAAGCAGTGGACGTTTACGCGGCACGCGCTTGATGCCGCAGCCCAATATGCACATTCCTGCCTTTCGCTATTTGGAAGGGATTGAACGTTTATGCAGCGAGCCGCCCGAGTTTCCCGAAGCCACGCAAGGCATCAGTGAAATTCGCCTCGCGATTCGTTATGAATCTGCCCAGCCTGTTTTGAAATATGTCGCGCCGATTAAGACCTTATACATTGATATTGTGGACTATCCCGGTGAATGGCTGCTTGATCTGCCTTTGTTAGAACTGAGTTATGAACAATGGTCAGAACAAATTGCGCGGCTATGTGAACGTGAACCGCGTTTCACCTTATCGCAGGCATGGCGAGAATATTTAGACAGCATCGATTTTTCACAGCCCACACAAGACAGCATTTTGCGCCAAGCCAGTGAATTGTATACTGATTTTTTGTATACCTGCAAAAAGCCTGAATACGGTTTGAGTTTATTGCAACCCGGACATTTCACCATGCCGGGCGACAAGAAAGGCGCGCCGATTTTACAATTTTGCCCCTTGTTAAAAATCCCGAGTAGCAAGCCTGAAGGCAGTTTATTTGCAGAAATGAAACGCCGCTACGAAGCTTATAAAGAACATGTGGTGCGGGTTTTTTATCGGGAACATTTCGCCAGTTTCGACCGTCAAATTGTGCTGGTTGACCCGCTGCGGGCGTTTAATGTGGGTTATAACGCCTTTGC
>JBDKHS010000354.1:0-5496 GCA_039797505.1 Pseudomonadota bacterium
AAAACCAGTGGCATAAACATGAGTCTTTGGAATATTTACAAAGTTTAGAATTGCCCCAGTTTGGCGAAACGATTGATAGTTTAGACAGTGTCATTGAACGCTTGATTTTAGTATTGGAACGGCATCAATACTACGTTGCACAACAAACACTGCTCACCACGCAAGCTTTAGAATGGTCACGTAATCAATCTCTTAATCATTATTTATTAGTCGGTAAGGAACGCCAAGCCGCTGAAGAATGGCTTTTAGTCAAATTTCAAGAAGGCGAACAAGCCCCGTGCACGCCCTGCGATTTGCTCTGTGATTTCATTTGTGAATCTCGGAAAAATGCCGAGAATCGGATGACCGATTGTTTTATTTGTTATGACTATGCGGATAAAGCTACCCGTGATGTCGTCATCAAAGCCTTGGCGCGTCACGCAATTACTACGTGGCGACATGACAATGATATTCAACGCGGTAGCAAAGCAGAACAGGCAATTTTGTCTGGCATTGCGGGTGCAGATAATGTGTTGTATTTCATTTCTCCCGACGCTTTAGTTTCAGAAGCCTGCAATGAAGAATTAGTTCATGCACGCGAATTTAATAAACGCATTATTCCCTTATTAATCAAAGCAACGCCCAATTTACCCGCCGAATTGCAACAACTGCAATATATTCCGTTCATTGAAAATCCGCAGCATGGTTTTGCTGAATTGTTGCGAGTATTGCACATAGACAATCATTATTACGAGCAGCATAAAATGCTGTTAGCGCGTGCTTTGGAATGGCAGGCGGGGGTGGCGAAAACTTCTTTTTTACTGCGCGGTTATAATTTAGAAAATGCAAAAACATGGTTGCGTTTGAATAAACAACGTGAACAGCATGCGCCCACAGCTTTACATATTGAGTTTATTACTGCATCCGAAGCAGCAAAAGAGCGTTTGGGTACAGAAGTCTTTTTATCGTATTCGCGGAAGGATGGGGATTTTGCGCGTAAATTAAACCGTACTTTGCAAGAATCGGGGAAAACGGTTTGGTTTGACCAAGAAAGCATTAGCAGTGGGGCGAATTTTGAGATTGAACTCTACAAGGGCATTCAAAACAGCGATAACTTTCTGTTTGTGATTTCGCCCGATTCAGTGACTTCGCCTTATTGTGAAAGTGAAGTGAATTATGCAGCGCAACAGGGCAAGCGTATGGTCAGTGTGCTGTGTCGTGAAACTGAACCTAGCACTTTACCTGAAGCGTTGAAGTTTATTAATTGGATTGATTTTGCACAACAAGATTTTGACAAGCAGTTTCCTGAATTAATTCAGACTTTGGAATTAGACCGTGAACATGCGCATCAACATACTATTTTGCAACAGCGAGCGAATGAGTGGCTGGATAATCAGGAAAGTCATGATTTTCTATTAAATATCAGTGCGTGTGAGAAGGCGGAACTGTGGTTAAACGCCGCCACGAATAAACAACCACGGGTGACAGAATTACAGGCACGTTATATCAAAGCCAGTCGAGCAGCGATTGAGTCCGCGCGATGCAGAGAGCAACGGCGGCAACGGATAGTTTTAGGCTCGGTATTGGTGGGATTGGTGATTGCGCTGATTTTGGCGGTTTTTTCTTGGGACAAGAGTGTAGAAGCTGAGCAGCAAAAATCCGTGGCATGGGCGCAAAAAAAGGAAGCTGATAAACAAACTAAAACGGCTGAGAAACAAACCGAAATTGCTCGAAAGAATAGTGCAGAGGCTGAACAACAGAGAAAGAATGCTGACGAACAAAGAGAAATCACTAGACAGACATCTCAAGTTAATAAGTTAGTCCATATATCGGATAGGTTATTTAGAGATGGAGATTACACTCGTGCACTTCGTGTGGCACAAGAGGCTTATGATGCTCATGAAACTGACCCAAAACGTGAGCTTTTATTCCCCTCTGTAGAGCTAGCTTTAAGTAATGCCTACAATAAAATTGCAGATGGAGAAACTCTGTTTTATCAACATATCCTGCAACATGAAGCGGATGTTGAAAACGCATTGTATTCTCCTGATGGACTTTCAATTCTAACCGCTTCTAGAGATGGGAGCGCACAACTGTGGGATAGTAAGGGTAATAGATACAAGGATAGCAAGGGTACTTTAAGGCATGGTTTTTGGGTAAAAAATGCTGCGTTTTCACCTGATGGGCAATACATTGCAACTATAAGAGATTATCTAGTAAGGCTTTGGGATAAGGATGGCAATGAGATCGATATGCAACAAGCTAATCCTAAAGAGGATAGCATTATTAGTGCTGTGGCTTTTTCACCGAATAGTCAGTATCTGGTGAGCAAAGAGTCAAATGAGATTAGGTTATGGAATATTAATGGGGAATTACTGAAATCTCAGAAAGATGAAGGCTGTAAAATTGTAGGGCAACTTGTAGGACAAGTTGTATTTTCTCCAAATGGTCAATATATTGCGACGGCTTCAAATAATAAGTCCGAAGTTAAAATTTGGAAAAGCAAAAATCTTGAACTGTTTGATACCGTCAAATTTGACACAAAAAATGAAGATAAATGCCCAACTGATAAAAATTTATCGACACATGGTGTGACAGGTATATCTTTCACGTCAGATGGAGAACGCTTAATCACTACAACAAAGGGTCATGGCATAAGTATATTTATGCTGAAGAATAAAAAACTACAGGCAGCACTACATGAGCATCAAAACCCAGTTCATGCCTTGGCTGTTGCCCCAGATGGGAAAAGTTTTGCCAGTGGTGACAGTGTGGGTGAAATCATTGTTTGGGATATGGACGGAAAAATACGAAAACGCATCATAGGAGGACACCATAGGAAAGTTAATGAGCTAAGCTACTCTGCTGATTCTAAGACTTTATTAAGTGCCAGTAATGATAGAACGGCTAAGTTATGGGATTTAGAGGGAACACTCTTAGCAAACTATAGCGGTCATCAAGGTAAAGTGAAGCATGCTCATATCTCGCCCGATGGTCAGTTTGTATTAACGGCAAGTGGAGATAATACTGCCAAATTATGGCCCATACGCAGCACCACATCCCCTACTGTCTTGACACACAAGGCGGGAGTTGCTGCAGTAAAGTTCTTACCCAATAGTCAGCAATTGATAACAGCCGCTAACGATTCAGATTTATCCGTACAACGCTGGGATCGTGACAAAAAGACGATGTTACAACGTTATGAGGGCTACGATAAAGATAAGCATGGACATAAACGTATTTACTCGTTAGACCTTAGTCCTGACGGTAAGCAGTTTCTCACCACAGGCACAGATTACTTTATTAGAGTTCACAATGTTGAAGATGGCAAGATTATTCATAAATGGGATGGTGGACATCGTAGTAACTGTTCTGTTTACGGCCGGTGTGGGGCAAGCTATGCAAGCTATTCAAAAGATGGCAAGTATATCATCACAGGTGATTATGTGGGTGATATTGCGATATGGACTCATACGGGTGAGTCTGTGAATCGCTTCACTGCTCATAAGGATGCTGTTATCCAAGGAATTACCGTATCTCCCGATAATCGTTACATAGTAACCGCCTCTGACGATACCATGGTAAGAGTTTGGGATTTCTTAGGAGATTTAAAAAACCCTCCATTTTTATACCGTACTTTAACTCAACACGATGATACTGTGTGGGCGGTGGAATTTTCAGCGGATGGGAAGTATTTGGCAAGCGCCTCAGAAGACCGTACCGCTAATATTTGGCAACTGGAAGACGACACAAAAAAACCTATTAGATTAAGCGAACATTCTGAGGCAGTCTTGAGTGTACATTTTGGTCCTTATAGTAAGCAACTGATCACAACTTCCAAAGATAAAACCAGTAAAGTCTGGTCATTAAAAACAGGGCATAAAGGAGAACTTATTAGAACATTAGAAGGACACAGTGGAGCAGTTACAAATGCAGCTTTTGCTGCTGATGGTAGTATTGCAACTACATCAGAAGATAAAACCGTCCGTATCTGGCCCAGCACCAAAAAAATCTACGAATGGGCAAAAAATAACAAAGACATTTACCAACTCACGGATGAAGACCGTAAAGCATTAGGAATGATTGAAGAAGAATAATTGGTGATGAATAAAAAGCTTAAAGGTAGGAGTTACGCAGTTGAATCCATAACTCCTACTGGGGTGGAATACGGCTTGCGCCTATTCCACCCTACACCTGATAAAGCTTTTTGAATTAATAAGCTTATTAATTTTCAACTGCGTAACTCCTAAAAGGATAAAATTTAACTCCTTTTCAGCTTATTTTAAGCTGAGTGGTTTAGAATTTTTGCTACAGCAGCAAGCCACTGAGTGAATACAGCATGAGATTATTATTAATAGAAGATGATGTCCTGATTGGGGACGGCATTCAGGCAGGCTTAAATCAAGTGGGTTATGCCATTGATTGGGTACGAGATGCAGAAGCAGGTGAACACGCCCTGAACATAGAAAGCTACGACGGTTTAATTCTCGATGTGGGTTTACCACGCCAAAGTGGCTTAAGTTTATTGAAAAAGTTGCGCAGTGCAGGCAATGAATTACCCGTGCTTATTCTTACCGCCCGCGATAGCATTCACGATAAAATCAAAGGTTTAGACACGGGCGCAGATGATTACATGATTAAACCCTTCGATTTAGAAGAACTTGCCGCCCGCCTGCGTGCAATTTTGCGCCGCGCCCAAGGACGTGCAACGCCCTGTTTAGAATATGGTGCATTACGACTCGACCCCGCCGCCAAAATTCTCACCTTGGGGACAGAACCCATCACCCTCTCCCAAAAAGAATTACTCATTCTTCAAACTCTGCTCGAAAATATTGGCAAAATCCTATCGCGTAGCCGTTTGGAAGAAAGTTTATACGGCTGGGACGACATGATCGAAAGCAATGCCGTCGAAGTACATATTCACCATTTACGCAAAAAACTGGGGAAAAATCTGATTCGCACCATTCGCGGCATTGGCTACATGATTCCCAAACTCTCATGAATATTTCTTTACAACACCGCCTGTTATGGTTGCTGCTGAGCGTGATAACCTCAGTTTGGGTATTGGCGTGTTGGAATATTTATGAGGACACGCAAGACGAAGTCGAAGAATTATTTGATGCCAACCTCGCCCAAACTGCCAAAGTACTCTACCGCTTATTGGAACATGAGATTTTAGACCATGATAATGCTCATTTTTTAACCCAAGAATTGGAATTAGGGCATCGTTATGAACGTAAAATTGCCTTCTCCGTGCGAACAGGATCGGGTGAATTGGTAGCAAGCTCTTCCAATGTTCTATTATTCTCCCCCGAAATGAACAGCGCAGGTTATCACGATTACGTTGCGAAACCCTATAACTGGCGCGTGTTCACCTTCAGAGCCACACATGGCATCGTACAAACCGCAGAGCGTTGCGATGTACGCAATGAATTGATTAATGAAGTCAGTTTACATGCCTTGCGCCCCTTATTATTGGCATTGCCACTGTTGGCGATTCTTATTTGGTTCAGTATT
>JBDKHS010000355.1:0-3173 GCA_039797505.1 Pseudomonadota bacterium
CGATTTAAAACATGCTTCACAATTGCCAAACCCAAGCCCGTGCCCCCCTGACTACGAGAGCGCGCCACATCCACCCGATAAAAACGCTCGGTCAAACGCGGCAAATGCTCAGGCGCAATCCCTTCACCCGTATCAAGCACAGAAAAATGAATCCCCTCCACATCCGCATACCAACGAATTTGAATTTTCCCTTGGGTGATGGTGTAACGCACCGCATTAAATACCAAATTAGAAAACACACTGCGCAATTCCTCAGGAATTCCATAAATCATCAAATCGGGTTCAGCGTCTAAAGTAATCTCGTGGGCAATGTCACCACTGACAATACGCGCCTCTTCAGCAATGCTCTCCAAAATTTCTGCCACATGCACTTGCTGCAATTTACCCATTGGAATATCCGATTCCAAACGCGACAACAATAACAAATCATCAACAATACGCTGCATGCGCGTGGTTTGTTGCGCCATGAGTTGCAGCGGACGCTCCCATTGCTTGGAAAACTCATCTTCCGCATCTAACATGGTTTCGGTAAAACCCGCAATCACCGTCAACGGCGTGCGCAATTCGTGCGAAACATTTGCCACAAAATCGCGACGAATCTGCTCCAAACGATGTAAATTGGTAATATCCCGCGCCAACAACAAATGCCGATTGTCAGAATAGGGCACGATATGTAAACGCAACATGATGCTGCTATCTGAAGGCGAGGGCATTTTTATCGAATGCTTATCATCGCCACTGTATAAATATTGCTGGAAAATCGGGGCGCGGATTAAATTGGTAATTGCCTGCCCTAAATCGTGGGGCGTTTTCAGCCCTAATAATTGCGTGGCAGCTTTATTAATCCATTCAATTTCACGCCCACCACCATACAAAACCACTGCCGCATCAGGCATAGCTGCCGTAGAACGCTGAAAATGTTTTAACATCGTGGTCAGTTTACGTTTGCGTTTACGGTTGCGTAATTGCAAACGATATAACTGATAAAACACCTCACCCCAAATACCCACAGCATCAGGAATAGGCGTTTTTTTCTGAAAAAACCATTCTTGAAGATTGTTTAAATTGCGCAAATGGCGAATTAAGTACGCGCTAACGGCAAGCAACAAACAAAAGCTTAAAGAAAAATTGGTTAATAATGCGCCAAGTAAGGCAGCGGCTAACAAGCCTGCAAATCGCCAAACTTCTTGAAACCAAGGACTGGACATAATCTTTCCTTTCACCGAATAAGTTGAGGATGCGAAGCATATTTTTTAAACAATACTCGCCTTGTTTTCTCTCCCTCGTCCTTCGCTCACATCGACATGCGGAGGTTGGTGTTCAGTATTTATGCCGTTTAGATGAAAATCCAACTACGCCTTTATTTAATATTTAAAAAGTCTTTTTTCCCTTTTTACAAAGGGGGACAGGAGAAGGAGAGTATCAAAGTTGCTTTAAAGAAAGCCCCCAACCCCCTGAAGGGGGCTAAAGATTAAAACGCTTTTAAGTCCCTTTTAGGATATTTAGGGGCTTCTTTAAATCTTAAATCCCCCTTTTGAAAAGGGGGGGGGCTAAATCGATATTTAACCTTTATTTAATACTGCTGCATTTTCGTAGAAAAACGATAACCCACGCCACGCACCGTTTGAATCAGATGATCATAGCCATGCAACGCCAACGCCTTACGCAAGCGTCGAATATGCACATCAACTGTGCGTTCTTCAATATACACATTGCCACCCCACACCTGGTCTAACACCTGATTACGGCTATAAACCCGCTCGGGATGGGTCATGAAAAAATGCAGCAAACGGAATTCAGTAGGACCTATTTGCACTTCTTCATCCAATACCGTGACGCGGTGCTCGGCGGGGTCTAAAATCAATTCATTAACAATGATTTGTTCATTTTCCACCGTGGTGCTGGTGCGGCGTAATACGGCTTTAATGCGTGCTAATAATTCACGAGGGGAAAAAGGTTTGGTGATGTAATCATCTGCACCCACTTCCAAGCCCCGAATTTTGTCGCCCTCTTCGCCCCGAGCAGTGAGCATAATAATCGGAATTTGTTGGGTTTGTGGCTCTTTGCGCAATTGACGTGCAAATTCAATCCCGCTGGTTTGCGGCAACATCCAATCTAATAAGATAAGCTCAGGCAAGCGGTTAAAAATCAGGGTTTGTGCCTGACGCACGCTTTCAGCTTCTTCTATGATGAATCCTGCTTTACTCAGAGAAAGTTTTAACATTTCCCGAATCGCGGCTTCATCTTCAACAAGTAAAATATGAGTTTCTGACATAGAGTCTATTTAACATTTAACAGGAAGTAAGAGGGCGGTATAGCATAGTTGTGCTACGATTTTATGACAGTTCCTGCTTAAAACAATTTAGCCTATGTTTTAAGAGTGACGCAATTGAATTAATCAGCTAATTCATTCAAAAAGCTTTATCAAGCGTAGGGTGGAATAGGCGCAAGCTGTATTCCACCGCAGTAATACAGTTACGGATTCAACTGCGTAACTCCTAATTCTTCAAAATTGGTTTTATTTCCAAACCAACTTAATACTTGTAGGAGTTACGAAAGTTTAGTAATTTGCTCAGATGGCTTGGCTTTTTAATTCAATTTGCCTGCTTTATAATGGGAAATAAATGACCAAGGACAGGATTCAAACATGGCAGTGCTGCGTTGTACAAGTTGTGGATATTTAAGAGAAGTTGGAAATCAATACATCGATAAAACCGTTGCATGCCCACTGTGCAAAAAAGCCGCTGTTGTGCATGAAACCGTGGTCTTGATTCAAAAATTGAATGAGCGCATCAAACAACTCAAACAAATCGCAATTGAAGCCAATGCGAAAGCCGCTGCCGCACAACCTGAAAGTTTGGTGAGTTTATTTAACACCTTCAATCAAACGCCTGCTCCCGCGCCTACATCAGAGCCTACAAAAAAATCCGCCGCGAAAACGCCCGTTAAAAAACTAGATAAAGGCTATGCCTTTGCCAATGAAAAAGATTTTCCATTTGAAAATAATCTGAGCAGTTTGCAAAACTGGTTTAGCAGTCGGCGCATTGAGTTGACGCTGGAAGATGCCAAAATGGATATTTCGGGATATTTTGACGAGGTTGCCGTTGAGTTGGGGGATAATTACGCGCTGTTTAAAAAATTACTTGTGCTCATTAAACGCCAGCAACTCAAAG
>JBDKHS010000356.1:0-7886 GCA_039797505.1 Pseudomonadota bacterium
TGCCCTGTGGATTGTATCGAAATGCGTGAAATTCCTTTAGTTACCACCAATTGGAAATTCCCCTACCCATTGCTTAACCCTATGGGGAAAGCCTAATGCAACTGTGGAAATTTAACGGCGGCGTACATGTTGACGGGCACAAACGCATTTCCAGCGAACAAGCGATTGTGCAAGCCAATATTCCTAAGCTTTTGATTTTGCCCTTGTTACAACATTTAGGCGTTCCCACTGAACCGATTGTGAGTATTGGTGAACGGGTGTTGGCAGGACAAGTGATTGCGCGTTGCCGTGGCGAAAATCAAGATTCCTTGATGAGTGCGCCCATTCATGCCTCCAGTTCAGGCACGGTGCTGGCAATTGAAGCGCGTGAAGTGCCGCATCCTTCGGGCTTGACTGCGATGTGTATCATCATCGAAACCGACGGCAAAGATGAATGGATTGCGCGTCAAGCTTTGGAACATTATCAACAACTTGACCCGAATTTGGTGCGTCGTCATATTGCCCAAGCGGGGGTTGTCGGATTGGGGGGCGCGGGTTTTCCAACCCATATTAAATTAAAGCCGCAAGGCATTAATACCTTAATTATCAATGGCGCAGAATGCGAACCTTACATCACCTGCGATGACCGTTTAATGCAGGAACGTCCGCTCGATGTCATCACGGGGGCAGAAATCATGCGCCATGTGTTGGGCGGGGCGAAACGCGGCATTATTGCAGTCGAAGACAATAAGCCCGAAGCCTATGAAGCTTTGCAAGAGGCTTTAGAACATACCGCGATTCAGGGCTGGGAACTGATTAAAATTCCCACGCTTTATCCCAGCGGCGGCGCACGGCAATTAATTAGAATTCTGCTCGGCATTGAAATTGGGCGCAGTCAGCAATCTTCAGAATTTGGCATTGTGATGCACAATATTGAAACGGCGCGGGCGGTTTATCGGGCGGTGCAACGCGGCAGACCTTTGGTTTCGCGGGTCGTTACAATTACGGGCGATGGGGTGGAACGTCCGCAAAATTTAGAAGTTTTGCTAGGCACGCCGATGTCTGAATTGCTGGAAGCCTGCGGGCGCAAAGCGGATTTAGAACGGGTGGTGATGGGCGGTGGGATGATGGGTTTTGCCCTGTCTAGCGATGAAATGCCTGTGATTAAAACCACGAATTGCTTAATTGCGCATCGTGCTGCCAGTATTACACCGCCTACGCCTGCTTTGCCCTGTATTCGTTGCGGTGCGTGTGAACTCTCCTGCCCGCTGAATTTATTGCCACAGCAATTATATTGGTATGCCCGCGCCAAAGATTTCAAAAAAGTGCAGGAATATAATATTTTTGACTGCATTGAATGCGGCTGTTGCGCTTATGTTTGCCCCAGTAATTTGCCTTTGGTGGATTATTATCGCTATGCGAAAGCGGAAGTGCGGGAAATTAATCAGGAAAATAAAAAAGCAGAGCAAGCCAAACGGCGTTATGAATTTCACCAATTGCGGGCAGAGCGTGAAAAACAAGCCCGTGAAGCACGTCATCAGCAAATACCTGTCTTAATCAGTGACGTGGTTGCCCCCGAAGCCGTTGCAGAAATAGACGAGTCGGCGCGTAAGAAAGCTTTACTTCAAGCGATGTTGGCGAAGGCAAAGACGAAACAATCTAAAGATTAACCTGAGTTATCTCGTTCCAATGCTCCAACGACGAGGATTTTACAAGTTTCTGCCTGTACAAGGAGAGTATTATCAATTCAATTGCGTCACGTCTAGAATTATCACGTTTTAGGGTGGAATACGCTATTCCACACTACTCAAAATTTTCTCGTGCCGAGGAGATTCATCATGAATACCAAACTCGCCGCTGCCTTATCCGAAGTGCGTGCCTTACTCTTGCCTTATCAAGCTGATATTGAACTGCTGCCTGAAAGCACTGTCGATATACTTGCCTTACGTTGGTTGGGTTTAAATGAAAATCCACAATTACGAGACCTTGCCATACTCAAATTAGTGCGCCAAGCAGAAACAATATTAATGACAACCTGTCCTGAATTTCAACAGCTTTGGCATTATCCGCAAAGCGTCCCCACAGAAAAAGGTGCGTGGTATGCGGTTGCACCGATTCTGCATATTCCAAACAATGGAATGCACTTGTTTGAAATTAGTATTGAAAATAAATTATATTCTTTATTATTTAGTCGCTTAGGTATGAAGGTGAGCTGTTTCAATAATCAATGCTCCCACCTTGAAATGCCCCTTGATCACGGCAAAGTTTCACGCGGAACAATTATCTGCCCTTTTCATGGTTATCAATTTTGTTTAGAAACAGGAAAATGTTTTAATGCCCCAGGCGTATTAGTGGCGCATCCTGTGCGAGTGGGTTTGAAAGGGGTTGAAGTGTTTTTATAGAACCAAGACAAGCGCATGTAAACCTCAAATGGCAAAAATAATATCTTTAGGAGTTTTCTCGTTCCCAAACTCCGTTAATGTGAGAGCTAGAGTGTGTCATCAATACGGAAGCCCCAAACCCCGAGGAGAGTTCCAAAATTGCTTTAAAGAAAGCCCCCAACCCCCTAAAGGGGGCTAAACATAAAAGATTTTGTCTTTAAAGTCCCCTAAAGGGGATTTAGGGGCTGGTTTTAATCTTTAAGGAGCTGGGGCGCAGCTTAATTGATGACACGTCACTCCACGCTTAATTTAATAGCTGTGAAACAGCGTTTTGGAATAATAAATCTCTTGATTTACAATGAGTTATTATGCAGCGCACAAGCGCATTTTCAATAAAATTAACCAGTTACAGATTCAACTGCGTAACTCCTAAACTGATTAAATCTGCTAAAACCTGCCAAAAATGACTGCCTAGCCCCATTTTCAGGATCAGGCAATGCTGCGCTCTCACCATTTATTCACCGAAAAATTTCAGAAGGAATTCGCCTTTACAAAATTTTTTGACTAGACTTAACGCTCTAGCCGACAGTGACTGAGTTAAACATGATTGATTGGAATGAATTTGAGTTTGAAACCCAAGCCGTGCGCGCAGGACAACATCGCACTGCTGAAGGGGAACACAGCGAAGCTTTGTTTTTAACCTCAAGCTTTGTCTTTGAAAATGCCGCCCAAGCCGCTGCCCGTTTTGGACACCGCGAAGAAGGCAATATTTATTCACGCTTCACCAACCCCACCGTAAACACTTTTGAACAACGCCTTGCCATTTTGGAAGGTGGCGAACGCGCCATTGCCACCGCCTCAGGCATGGCAGCAATTTTAAACACCTGTTTAGGTTTGCTGCGGGCGGGCGATCACATTGTGGCTTCACAAAGTGTGTTTGGAACAACTGTGATTTTGTTTAAAAATATTCTCAGCAAATTTGGGGTAGAAACCACCTTTGTGCCTTTGGTCGATTATGCGGCATGGGAACAAGCGATTAAACCCAATACCAAATTGTTATTTTTAGAAACGCCTTCCAATCCACTCACCGAGATTGCAGATATTGCGCGTTTGGCGACGCTGGCACATCAAAATCAAGCGTATTTGGTGGTCGATAATTGTTTATGCACGCCTGCTTTACAACGCCCTTTAAGCTTAGGTGCGGATATTGTGGTGCATTCTGCAACCAAATATTTGGATGGACAAGGACGTTGTTTGGGCGGTGCAGTGGTGGGTAAACATGCCTTACTCGAAGATATTTATGCCATTTTACGCTCGGCGGGTGCAACCCTAAGTGCATTTAACGCATGGATATTTCTCAAAGGCATGGAAACTTTAAGCCTGCGGATGCGCGCCCACAGTGAAAATGCCTTGGCAATGGCGCAATGGTTAAGTGCACAACCGCAAATTACTCAAGTATATTACCCAGGTTTGGAATCCCATCCACAACACGCGCTTGCGAAAACCCAACAAAGTGGTTTTGGCGGTTTATTGTCGTTTGAAGTGGCGGGCGGTCAAGCGGCGGCGTGGCAATTAATTGACACCACAAGATTGATTTCAATCACGGGCAATTTAGGTGACACTAAGAGCACGATTACTCATCCTGCCACCACCACGCATGGACGTTTAACGCCAGAAGAACGGGCGGGCGCAAATATCAGTGATGGTTTAATTCGCTTGTCGGTGGGGCTGGAAAATGTGGGCGATTTACAAGCTGATTTAGCGCGGGGTTTGAGCGGTTTATAGAACCGAGAATTGTTTATATGGGCAAAAGGGCTGATTGTAGGTGCGAATTTATTCGCACAGCCCCATCGATTTAAAAACTTATGCGAATAAATTAGCACCTACAAAACCTGAGTTCGGGATAAGAAAGGAAGGTAAGCATTCCCGAGACCTGCTAGGTTTTAAAAACCTAGCAGGTCTGAGCTAGGACTTGGAAGGCGCAGCATTAAGAATTCACAGGATTTTCAGAATTAAATAAGCATTCAAAGTTAATCCTGCTTAATTCGGGTAATCCTGTCAATTCTGATTCTGACAAGCCTTCTAACTTTTTTAACAAACGGGATTTAGTAAACTTTTAACGCATCCTTATCCCGAACCCGGGTTACAAAGGGTTTAATCTCGCAAACTGAAGCTAAGATTAAAACTTCAAATCGGTTCTATCAATGTAAACTTCCCGTTCAAAAGCCTATCTCTCAGGATTTTTAAACGGGAAATAAGTATTTAAGCAATAATTACAATGGGTTGTTCTCCTTCAGCCAAACGCCGTGGTTTCCAGAGTTTGACTAAACCCTTGTCATCATCAAAGGCAACAATCCCATAACCACTTAATAATTGAGTGACGCGCCCGCGTTGCCAAATCGTTCGTAGGCTAGAAATGTCGCGTTCATCACTCAATCTTAATACGCCGATATGTCCTTGCAGCGCAATATTCAAAGCACGCCGTAAACGTGCGCCCAAGGCTTCAGGATTGCGAATTTCTAAAAACTCACCGCCTTTACCTAACAAAATAGTGTCTAAGAAGATGCCTTTTTCGACAGATTCACCTTCCGCCCCGAAGAATAAATGGGCTTTTTGAAAGTGTAGGCTGAGTAATTGATGTAGCCGTTTATGCGCTGACAGTTGATGCAGTATGGTTTGATAATCATCGACCGTACTGACAATTAATGAAATTTCTTGCTTTGCCGCATCAATATGTAAACCCAGATTATCCACGACTAAATGTGCAAGGCTGTGGTAAGAGAATGCCTCGGTGTCTGCACAAAAGTCGTTGAGTACACGAATACTATTTTGCAGTGTCTTTTCAGCCATTTAATATATCTCCTTACTCATACCCGTTCAGGTGTTGACTAAATATTACAATCCCTGTGTACAAGCATTTTCAGGAAAGCTCAGCACCGATTAAAGTGACTGATGTAACGCTTGAAAAGCCTGCATAAACTGGACTAATTCTTGAACCCCATGCTCGGGTATTGCATTATAAATACTAGCACGCATTCCACCAATGACACGGTGTCCTGCAAGATTTAATAAACCTGCCTGCGCTGCTTGTTGTAAAAATTGCTTTTCCAAGGCTTCTGAGGGCAGAGTGAATGGGACATTCATCCACGAACGGTACGGCACGGCAATTGGGTTGCGATAGAAATCACCTGAGTTATCAATGGCAGCATATAAGGCGCGTGCTTTGCACTGATTCAGGGCAGACATTGCACTCAGTCCCCCTTGTGCTTTCAACCACTTAAACACCAATCCTGCAATATACCAACTGTAAGTTGGGGGCGTGTTGTACATAGAATCATGATCAGCATGGGTTTTATAGTCCAACATGACGGGCGTTTCGGGCAGAGCATACCCGATTAAATCATTCCGAATAATGACAATCACCAAACCTGCAGGACCGATGTTTTTTTGAGCTCCTGCATAAATTAAACCAAACTTGCTGACATCAATCGGGCGCGACAAAATTGTGGATGAAAAGTCTGCCACGATGGGCACATCCCCGACATCAGGCACATCATGAATTTCAACGCCGTTAATCGTTTCATTCGGGGTGTAATGAAAATAGCAGGCGTTCGGATTACACTGCCAAGTATCACGCGCGGGAACTGTGGTATATTTATCCGCAGCCCCACTGGCAACCACGTTGACCTTGCCATAACGTCGTGCCTCAGCAATCGCTTTTTGTGACCAAATGCCAGTATCTAAATAATCGGCAGTTCCTCCCCGCAATAAATTAAGAGGAATCATGCTGAATTGTGCAGATGCACCGCCTTGTAAAAACAGAACTTTATAATTTTCAGGAATAGCGAGCAGCTCGCGCAAATCAGCCTCAGCTTGTTGCGCAATCGCGGTGAAATCCTTTCCTCGGTGGCTCATTTCCATCACAGACATGCCTGTCCCATTCCAATCCATAAATTCGGATTGTGCTTGTGCCAACACAGCTTCGGGGAGGGCGGCAGGTCCTGCACTAAAATTATAAGGGCGTGACATTGATAAATTATCCTCTAAAATAAAAACCTTTAACAGGCTATAAAATCAATATTTAAGATTGTGGTTTTGTATAAATTTATGAACCAGATAGTATAGATTAATTATAGTTAAATCTGCCTTGATATTTCGTGCGTTGGAGAGCATTTTATCTTCAAACAGACTTAGAGACCCCTTCAGATTATGCACCTTCTAATCGTTAAAACCTCTTCATTGGGTGATGTGATCCACACCTTGCCTGCATTAACCGATGCCTTGTCTTATGATCCCAGTTTAACTTGTGATTGGGTGGTTGAAGAGGGCTTTGCAGAAGTGCCCAGTTGGCATCCTGTGGTGATGCGGGTGTTGCCTGTGGCATTACGGCGTTGGCGTAAACATCCGTTGCAAATGTGGAAAAAGGGTGAGTGGCAAGCATTTAAAAATGCACTGGGGGCAAGGGATTACGATAAGATTATTGATGCGCAAGGCTTAATAAAAAGTGCGTTTTTAAGCTATCAAGCCAAAGGAACACGCTACGGATTTGACCGCGATTCTGCCCGTGAGGGTTTGGCAACTTGGGCATATCAACATAAGTTCAATATTGCCAATGACATTCATGCGGTGGCGCGAACACGGCGTTTATTTGCAGCCGCTTTGGGTTATCCCGTACCCGACACTCCGCCTGATTATGGCATTCTTCCACACTTTAAAGTTTCATATCACGCGCCTATGCCGAGCATCATGTTACTGCATGGCACGACTTGGGAAACAAAACATTATCCTGAACCGTATTGGGCAGAATTAACTGATTATATGGTCAGTGCAGGCTATGAAGTGCGTATTCCGTGGGGAAATACTGTGGAGAAACAACGTGCTGAAGCACTTGCAGCCCGACATCCTACCCAAATTGTCGTTGTTCCGAAAGGCGGTTTATATAATCTTGCCTTGGAGTTATTGCATACCCTGGCCGTGGTGGGAGTGGATACGGGATTGGCGCATTTGGCAGCCGCTTTACAAGTGCCCAGTGTGACTTTGTACGGGGCAACCAATGCCATAAAAACGGGCACATTTGGGGAAAATCAGTTGCATTTACAAGCAGCTTATCCTTGTTCACCCTGCCTGAAAAAGTCTTGTAAACATTATGAAACGCTCGAAGTTTCACCTGCCTGTTATCGCACACTTCCCCCAGGTAAGGTTTGGCAAACCTTGCAACCCTTGTTGAATTCTTTAGAGGTAGGAATTACGCAGTTGAATCGGTAACTATTTGATTTTAGATTTAAAAATAGTTAATTGTAGGTGCGAGTTTATTCGCATGCGTTTCTAACTCGAGCGCGTTGTGCGAATAAATTCGCTGCTACAACCAGCTCAGTCTCGCAAACTTAGCTTAAAATGTAAGATTCCAAATAGGTTCTATACATCTTAATGAATTGCCAGTCCTTAATCACGTTTAACTCAAGACCTGCTAGTTTTTTAAAACCTAGCAGGTCTCATGCTCGATTTAAGCCTTATTCTTCCTTGAAT
>JBDKHS010000357.1:0-16662 GCA_039797505.1 Pseudomonadota bacterium
CCCCTTTAGGGGGTTGGGGGCGCAGTAAAATTTACGACCCCCGATTTTGCGCCAACAAGGCTTTCAACTCTGGCACGCAAGAGCCGCAATTGCCGCCTGCTTTTAACTGCTGGGTAATTTGGAACGTGGTGTTTAAACCCTGCTCACGAATTGCTTGCACAATCGTATTTTTGCCCACATTAAAACAAGCACACACCACCGCGCCCCGCTCAACTTTTCCTTGCTGCGCTTTTCCTGTCAACAGGCTTAAACGCTCTGCCATTTCCAGCGTTTCTTTTGCAAACAAACCTGTCAAGCCTTCACGCGCTGGCAAACTTTCACTATCACTACCCACAAATAAACAACAGCTTAAACGCCCTTGTTCAATGCTGGCACAACGATAACGCCCTGTGGCTTTGTCTTGAAATTCAAGCCATTCGCGATTCACGCCAAAGTTTTCAGTGACCCAGGTTGACCATTTTTCAGGCACGCTGTCGCCTGCAAATTCATATCGCCAACATTCATCGCCGCGAATTTTTGCCCAATAACCAACATGAATTTCTGGCAAATTGGGCAATTCATCCCGTGACAACATGAAGCCTTGCCAAGTCGCCTGATAGGGTGCAAGTTGCACAGGGGTATGTTTAAATTCAGGTTGTCCTGAAATTGGGTCAAACTCTGGTGCTATTAAACTGCCCACTCGCGCAAGCTTAGCTAATTGCGCTTGCCAATGAATCGGCACAAACACTGCACCGCGTTGCTGTGCTTCATTAAACCGCGCCCGCACCACAATTTTCCCCAAACGACTGTTTACCGTCACTAAGGCATTTTCTTGAATTTTTAAACGCCGCGCATCTTGCGGATGTAATTCCACAAACGGCTCATTTAAATGGTTCAACAAGCGCGGTGTTTTGCCCGTGCGGGTCATGGTGTGCCATTGGTCACGAATCCGTCCCGTGTTCAAAATAAACGGATATTCAGGCGTAGGCATCGCAACTGCGCCACGCGGCACAATCGGAATAAAACAGGCTTTTTTGTTAGCCGTGAAAAACTGCCAATCGCTGAATAAGCGCGTCGTGCCTTGTCCTGCATTTAATACAGGCCATTGAATCGGTTGTAAAGAATTATATTCTGCTTCCGTTAATTGGCTTAAACCGCGCAGATTGAAATCTCGTAAAATCCCATCGCTTTGTTCATGATTGCGATATGCAGATAAGGCCGCATGTTCGCGGAAAATATCCGCTGAAGTTTGATAATTAAAGGCGTTTTCAAAGCCCATGCGTGCCGCAACTTGGCTGATAATCCACCAATCGGCTTTGGCTGATTCGGGCGCGTCTAAAAAGGCGCGTTGCCGCGAAATACGGCGTTCTGAATTGGTAACTGTGCCATCTTTTTCGCCCCAACTCAGGGCGGGAAATAATACATGGGCGAATTGCGTGGTGTCGGTATTGCGTACACAATCGGAGACAATCACTAATTCACATTGGCCTAAAGCGCGTTTCACTTGATCGGCATTGGGCAAACTCACCACGGGATTGGTCGCCATAATCCACACCGCTTTCACTTCGCCGCGTTCAATCGCATTGAATAATTCCACCGCTTTTAAACCTGAAGTGCTCGCAATTTCAGGGGATTGCCAGAATTCTTGGACTAATTGGCAATGTTCAGGTTCTAAACGTAAGTGGGCGGCTAATTGGTTTGCCAAACCGCCGACTTCGCGCCCGCCCATCGCATTGGGTTGCCCAGTGATGGAAAATGCGCCCATGCCAACTTTTCCAATGCGTCCGCTGGCAAGGTGACAATTGATAAGGCTGTTGACTTTGTCCGTGCCCGCGCTGGATTGGTTCACGCCTTGTGAATACAAAGTAACGACTTTTTCAGTGCGTGCAAATAAGCGGAAAAATTCGCTAATATCCGTTTCGCTTAAACCACATTGTTGTGCGATTAAGGGAATGGAACTGCTGGAAATGCGTGCCATTTCTAGCGTTTTGGCAAGGCCTTGGGTGGCTTGTTCGATGAATTCAAAATCAAGGCAATCGTTTACCCGCAGCGAATTTAATAAGCCGTTAAATAGCCACACATCGCTGCCCGATTTAATCGGTAAATGTAAGTCGGCAATATCGCAAGTATTAGTGCGGCGCGGGTCAATCACCACAATTTTGAGGTTTTCCCCTGCTTGTTTGCGGGCGTTAATGCGTTGATATAAAACGGGATGACACCACGCGAGATTAGAGCCTACTAAAACAATTAATTCCGCTTGTTCTAAATCTTCATAGCTGCAAGGCACGCTGTCGCTGCCAAAGGCGCGTTGTTGTCCTGCGACGCTGGAAGACATACACAGCCGTGAATTGGTGTCGATATTTGCCGTGCCGATAAAGCCTTTCATGAATTTATTGGCAAGGTAATAATCTTCTGTCAGTAATTGTCCTGAGGCGTAAATCGCAACCGCTTGTTTTCCATATTGCTCAATAATGCGCTGCAACTCGCGGGCAACCGTGGAAAGTGCGTCATCCCAAGTGCTGACTTGTCCGCGCACTTCGGGTTGTAATAAGCGGTCGTCTAAACTCAGGGTTTCCGCTAAGGCTGAGCCTTTGGAGCATAAACGCCCAAAATTTGCGGGGTGGGTTTTGTCGCCTTGTACTTGGATAGTCTCTGCGTCAACCGTCGCCAGTACGCCACAGCCTACGCCGCAATAAGGACAAGTCGTTTGTACGCTAGGCATGATCATAACCTTCTTAATAAATGTTTATTTTGCAGGGAAATAAACTTCTCCCTGTGCCCCTCATCGCCGAGAGGGGATTTTTTAAATCTTATCTCGTTCCCAAACTCTGTTTGGGAATGTCTGTGTGTCAAGCTCTGCTTGACGATTCGGAAAACCTGAAACATCATTCAATGAATGACGAGATAATACACTCAGCATTCATGATTTCTTATTTCCAATGTGAGAGCGAGATAACTGTACTGTATTGTCAAGCGGAGCTTGACTTGCAGGCATTCCCAAACAGAGTTTGGGAACGAGACTTAAATCTTTAAATCTTAACTGAAGCCCCCAACCCCCTAAAGGGGGCTAAACACTAACGCTTTGTTTTTAAAGTCCCCTTTAGGGGATTTAGGGGCTTCTTAATTTACTCCGCCAAACCCAACTCCAATTTCCCACCCTCGCCCTGACGGATGGCATAACGATTCACACAGCCCACATCGGGGGCAACCGCCTCACCCGTGCTTAAATCAATTTTCCAACTGTGCAAGGGACACGTCACCACCTGCCCATGCACAATCCCTTGTGACAAGGGGCCGCCCTTATGCGGGCAACGGTCTGCAATAGCAAACACTTGATCATCGCTGGTGCGGAATAAAGCAATATTACCCTGCGGCGTTTCCACCAAACGCGAACCCAATTGTGGAATGTCCTGCAAATTTCCAACTTCTAACCAATTCATGTTATGCCACCTCTTGAACATTTGCGGAGGGAAGACTTTCCACCTTGACAGGAATATTTTTCAACACATTAAACTCGTGCGCGGCAACACTTTGGCTGGCACGTTCTGCCCACGGATCAATTTGTGCGTATTTTTGCGATTCTAAGAAACGCGCATACGCGGCTTTGCGCCCTGCGACATCATCGAGAATGCGTTTTTTCACATGCGGCAACCCAACCCGTTCAATCCAATGCGCAGTACGTTCCAAATAATGCGCCTCTTCACGGTACACTTGCATAAACGCGCCTGCATATTCCAACACTTCCGCTTCAGTTTCAACTTTGCACAGTAAATCTGTGACCCGCACCCGAATTCCGCCGTTGCCACCGACATGCAACTCCCAGCCAGAATCCACCGCCACTACCCCAAAATCTTTAATCGTGGCTTCGGCACAATTGCGAGGACAGCCTGAAACGGCCATTTTAAACTTGTGCGGAGTCCAAGTGCCCCAGCTCATTTTTTCTAATTCAATCCCCATCGCGGTGGAATCTTGTGTGCCAAAACGACACCATTCCGAGCCGACACAAGTTTTCACGGTGCGTAAACCTTTGGCATACGCATGACCTGAAATCAAACCTGCTTGATTTAAATCGCCCCAAACCGCAGGCAAATCTTGCTTTTTCACCCCGAGCAAGTCAATACGTTGCCCGCCTGTGATTTTGACCGTGGGAATTTTATATTTATCTGCCACATCGGCAATCGCACGCAATTCGTCAGGCGTGGTTACGCCGCCCCAAATTCTGGGCACAACCGAATACGTGCCATCTTTTTGAATATTGGCGTGTACCCGCTCATTAATAAAGCGTGATTGATAATCATCGACCACTTCCGCAGGATGATGCGCCAACAAATAATAATTAATTGCAGGGCGACAGCTTGGGCAACCGTCGGGGGTTTTCCATTCTAAAAATTCGCGCACCGCTTTTGAAGAAATCAGGTGATGGCGTTTAATCGCATCGATGATTTCATCATGGGTGTGATGGGTACAACCACATAAAGGCTTAGTTTTTGGAGTTTCAGAGTAATCATTGCCCAAGGTCGAGACTAAAATTTGCTCCACTAATGCAGTGCAAGAACCGCAAGAACTGGACGCTTTGGTGTGGGCACGAACTTCTTCAATGCTGAACAATTTCTTGTCCACAATCGCTTTTACAATCGTGCCTTTGCAGACCCCATTACAACCGCAAACTTCCGCATCATCGCTCATGGACGCGACACGATTTTCACTGCCATGTCCCGCATCGCCCAAATTATGCGCTTGTCCGAATAAAATCTTTTCTCGCAATGAAGTGACATCGGTTTCATCGCGCATCATTTGGAAATACCAGCTACTGTCCATGGTATCGCCGTATAAAATCGCGCCTTTAATCCGATTTTCTTCTAAAACTAATTTCTTATAAATGTCTTGGCTGGGGTCTTGGAATACGATTTCTTCAGTTTTATCCGTGCCGTTGAAATCGCCCGCAGAAAACACGTCAATGCCTGTCACTTTTAACTTGGTCGAAACCACCGAACCTTGATAACGGGAATAACCCAATTCTGCCAAATGGTTGGCGCAAACTTTGGCTTGTTCAAACAAGGGCGCGACTAAACCATAAGTTTGCTTGCGATGTTGCACGCATTCGCCAACCGCATACACCCGAGGATCGTAGGTTTGCATCGTATCGTTGACCACAATGCCGCGTTCACAATGTAAACCTGCTTGTTGTGCCAGCGTGTAATTGGGGCGAATGCCGACTGCCATCACCACCAAATCCGCAGGAATTTCTAAACCATCTTTGAAACGGATGCCTGTGACTTTGGTCGTGCCAAGAATTTCTTGGGTTTGTGCTTTTAATAAGAACTTAAGTCCACGTTGTTCTAAACTGCCTTGCAATAATTTCGCAGCGACGGGGTCTAATTGGCGATCCATGAGGATGTCCATTAAATGCACCACCGTGACTTCCATGCCTTGCTTGAGCAAACCGTTGGCAGCTTCCAAGCCTAATAAACCGCCGCCAATCACCACTGCGTGCTTTTTGCCCGCGTGGGCGGTGTCGAGCATGGTGTGCACGTCTTTAATATCACGAAAACTGATCACGCCTGATAAATTACTGCCATTCACAGGCAGAATAAACGGACTTGACCCTGTGGCAATTAATAAACGGTCGTAGCTGACCACTGCGCCTTCCGCACTGAAAATTTGCCGTGCTTTTCGATTCACTGAAACTACAGTGTGCCCTTTGAACAAGGCAATATTATGGGCTGCGTACCAATCATCATCATTGAGCATGATGTCTTGAATGGTTTTTTCGCCTGCCAACACGGGCGATAATAAAATGCGGTTGTAATTACCATAAGGCTCTGAACCAAATACGGTAATGTCATATTTTTCGGGGGCAATTTTCAGCAATTCTTCAAGGGTGCGAATCCCTGCCATGCCATTGCCAATACACACTAATTTAGGTTTCATTGCGACTACTCCATCAAAGCAAGTTGCGACACTGCTAGGAATTCGGTTGTTTTAAACTCCCCCTTTGAAAAAGGGGGCTGGGGGGATTTAAAAATCTTCACTGAAGCCCCCAACCCCCTAAAGGGGGCTAAACATAAACAATTATTTGTTTAAAGTCCCCTTTAGGGGATTTAGGGGCTGGTTTTATCTTCAAGCCACTTTGCGCTGACGTTCATGCAGGAAGCGCAATACTTCTGCCCGATAATGGTTATAAGTTGGGTCAGAAGCCAAAGTTAAACGGTGGCGCGGTCTGGGCAATTCAATGGGTAAAATTTCCCCGATGGTGGCATTCGGTCCATTGGTCATCATCACAATCCGATCCGATAACAACACCGCTTCGTCCACGTCATGGGTAATCATCATCACCGTGTTGCCTAAACGTCCGTGAATTTCCATCACTGAATCTTGCAAATGGGCGCGGGTCAACGCGTCTAATGCCCCAAAAGGCTCATCCATTAACAACACTTTAGGTTCCATTGCCAAAGCACGCGCAATCCCAACCCGTTGTTTCATGCCGCCAGAAATTTCATTAGGACGCTTTTCCAGCGCGTGCGACATGTGCACCAATTCCAATTTTTCTAAAGTCCATTCATGACATTCTTGCTTGTTTTTAATGCCGCCAAACACTTTATTCACCGCTAAGCGCACGTTTTCATAGACCGTGAGCCAAGGTAATAAAGAATGATTTTGAAACACTACGGCGCGGTCTGGTCCGGGAGAATTTACTTCCTTATTTTCCAGCAACACCCCGCCCGCCGTGGCTTGCAACAAGCCTGCAACAATATTTAACACCGTGGATTTGCCACAGCCTGAGTGCCCAATTAAGCTGATGAATTCGCCTTTTTCGACTTGTAATCTGACATCAGTCAAGGCTTGGAAAGTTTGTCCACGCGCACTAAAACTCATGCCGATATTTTCTAAACTTAAATAGCTGTTCATGGCGACCTCTAGCGAGCGTTATAATCAAAGCGTTGTTGAATTAAATTCATCAGAAATTCTAAGCAAATCCCCACAATCCCGATGATGAAAATCGCGACCACAATCGCACTGACGTTTAAGTTATTCCATTGATCCCAGATGTAAAACCCAATTCCAATCCCACCCGTGAGCATTTCAGCAGCAACAATCACCATCCACGCAATGCTGAGCGATAAACGCATCCCCGTAATAATGTGCGGCAAAGTGGCGGGCAACAAAATCATGCGGGTAATTTCTAAAGAATTCAGGCGCAACACCGCCGCGACGTTCATATAATCTTGCGGAATCGAGCGCACCCCAGCCGCCGTGTTCAAAATAATCGGCCAAATACTGGTGATGAAAATCACGAAAATTGCGGAAGGATTCACCGCTTTAAACAATAACAAGCCAATCGGCAACCATGCCAAAGGACTGACAGGGCGCAAAATTTGAATTAAAGGCTGGCAGGCGCGGGAAAAGTTTTCACTCATGCCCATCAAAAAGCCGACAGGAATCCCCACCAACACCGCAAAGAAAAAGCCTGTCAACACCCGCACTAAGGAATACAGCACTTGCCAGCCGATACCTTTGTCATTGGGACCGGTGTCGTAAAAGGGATCAGAAAAAATTTCTATCGCTTTTAAAAAAGTGGCTTTCGGCGTGGGTAAATCGGGTGCGTAATGGGTTTGCACGAATACCCAAATTCCAAACACAATCGAAAACGTGAATAAGGGTAAAGAAAAGCTTTTTAAGGCATTTTGGACGCTTTCCCGCGCCAATAGCGGCACAAAAGCGGGTTTAGATTCTTCGGGTAATTCAGTTTTTTCAGACACAGTTCGTTTCCTCACAGATAAGTAATCAGGGCGAGCGCATTAAAGAAGCCCCTAAATCCCCTAAAAGGGACTTAAAAGAGTCAGTCTTTAGCCCCCTTTAGGGGGTTGGGGGCTTCTTTTAAAATTACTTTTGAGACTATCCTCACCCACAGGGGAATAATTACCCGTTCATTTTTTCCAAATCAGCAATCGACACTTGCATGTTATGCACTTTGAAAGCGGCGAGATATTTCACCAATTTTGCAGGGTCATACACCATGTTGTCTGAGAACATATCGCTACCCATTGCGATGGGTGAAGTGGCTTCTGTCAAAGACCACGGGGCGTTATGCGTGCCTTCGGTTTTGTAGTCAATCGTGGGCGCGGGCAAGCCTAAAGCTTTGGCAGCTTCGCGGTAAATGTCGGGACGATAAACGCTTTGTGCGGTTTTCTTGATGTCTAAAGGCTTGGTAATTTGTCCCCAGCGCAACATTTGGGTAATAAACCAGGCGGCATGAGATTGCCAAGGGAAAGTTGCCGCATAACGGTAGAACACGTTGAAATCAGGCAAATCTTTGGGTTTTTCTGCTTTGGTGTATTGGAATGTGCCCGTCATCGACATTTTGACCACGTCTTCAGGCGCGTTCACATAAGAGGCGGCAGAAATAATCTTCACCACTTCCATACGATTTTCAGGTTTATCCATCCATTGCGCCGCATCTAATAAACCCATAATCACCGCTTGATGAGTTTTAGGATTCTTTTCTGCCCATTCTTGGGTCACGCCAAACACTTTTTCAGGATTGTTATTCCAAATTTCGTAGCTGGTGGCAATCACGCGCCCGATGCCCATTTCTACAGCGCGTTCATTCCAAGGCTCGCCTACGCAATACCCCATGATGTTATTGGCGCGTAAGTTCGCCACCATTTGGGGCGGTGGAATCACGATTAAACGCACATCTTGATCGGGATTAATGCCTGCCGCACCCATCCAATAACGCAATTGATAATTATGCGTAGACACAGGGAACACCATCGCAAAAGTCATGGGTTCTTTGCCTGCGGCTTTTTCTTGGTCGATGACTTTTTTCAACGCCTGTGCTGAAGTCGAAGAGGATTTCATCGCTTCAGGATCAGCTTTCATCATGCGTTCATACAAATCATTACTGACGGTGATCGCATTGCCGTTTAAATCCATGCTAAATGCAGTCACGGTGGGTTTTGGCAACGCGCCCACGCCCAAAGTGGCGGCAATCGGCATTCCTGCCAACATGTGCGCCCCATCTAATGCCCCGATAGACACCTTATCGCGAATATTTGCCCACGAAGCTTCTTTAGAAATCGCGACATCTAAGCCGTATTTTGAAAAGAAGCCTTTTTCTTTGGCGACCACAATCGGGGCGCAGTCGGTGAGTGGAATAATCCCTAAATTTAATTTAACTTTTTCTAAACCTGTGCTACCTGCGGCATATGCCACACTGCGAAAACTTGATAAACCCATTGCACTTGCTCCTAAAATGATACCGCTTCCCATTTTAAGGAAGTTACGACGGTTAATGTGGTTATCTTTCATGCTTTGTGTCCTTTTGTGACGAAATCATGTGCAAAAAAAATGGTGTCTATTTCCCCCTAAAGTTTAGAGGAGAAAATAGACACCATTGTCTAACGACAAGCCTACGTTGGCTCATCTTTTATGTGCAGTCAACTGAATGACTACAACAGCAATTCTGAAATACTGATGACTTGTTCGGCGACTTCTGCCAGCCGCAAGTTTTTGTCCATCGCCATTTTACGCAAGCTGTGGTAAGCCGTGGCTTCATCCATACCGCGATGGCTCATTAAAATGCCTTTTGCACGTTCGACTAATTTCCGTTCTGCCAACTTATTTTTCACTGCGTCTAATTCGCAGCGCATGGCGTGGTATTCTCGAAAACGGGCAATTGCAACTTCTAAAATCGGTTTGACACGTGCGGTATTAAAACCATCGACAATATAAGCACTTACCCCTGCTTTTATTGCCGCACTGATCATATCGCTGTCATCGTTTTCCGCAAACATCACCACAGGTTTTGGGTGGTTTTGATGAATACTGGTCAAATATTCTAAGGTATCACGGTCGGGGGATTCTAAATCGATGATGATAATGTCGGCTGGAGTTTGCTCCAACTGAGCTAATAAGTTATCACCGTCATGAATCACCGCAACGACTTCGTATCCTGCATCTAATAAAGCTTGTTGCAGTAAAGCTGCTCGCCCATGATTTTCGTCGATAAGTATGACTTTAGATTTCATACTGCTTGACTTCACAAGAGTAGCATTTCAGTGAAACACAGGCTAATAATGCACAACATTGGTATTACTAGCAGGTGTTAAAACGTGCGCCTTTGCACTGTTACTTGTGTTTAAGCAAAGACGATGCCAATTTTTATATATCATTTTTGTGCCTTTAGTAACAATGAGTTATGAAATATACTGATTTTTTGCTTGAATGACTTGTAAGACTTGCTACAAGTTGGGGCAGAATTTGAATAAAAGCATACAAAATTGCTCTCGATTGTCGCAACACTTACAATTGACTGCGCCCCTAAATCATCCGTAGGTTGGGTTGACACAAGTCAACCCAACAAAAACAGGGTGCTGGATTAGTTGGGTTGCCGTTGGCAGCCCAACCTACACAGCTTCTTGCACTAGCCCTCCCCTAAAGGGGACTTTACAGATTAAAGCATTGTTTTATGTTTAGCCCCCTTTAGGGGGTTGGGGGCTTGTTTAAAATTTATCGCTGTTCATCAGACAACAAATACAAATACGGGTGCATGCGTCTCAGGGCTTCTTTTTGCCAACTGGCATCCTTACGCCCTTCTTCCAAAGCCGTCAGCCGTGTATGACACAGAATTTGCAGCAGAGAGGGCCAGCCTTGACTTTGTTCCAGCATCCACGCGACATCACTTTCTGAAAAGGGAATTGGCGAGCTGCCAATAAGTTCCAAACTTTCCTCTTGCGTCAACGCGCCCAATTCAAAGCTGTGTCCAAAAATATTCAAAAATGGTGAAGGCTTATCCCCATAATGGTCAATTAAGCGATCAGGACTTTGATGCGAGGCAATTAAAAATCCGATTTTTGCCTTGCTGTTGTGATTGCTGCCCAAAGAGCGCAGTGTCCACCACAAGGGTTCATACAATTCTTCAGACTCGAATGCCGCGCCAATTTCATCAAATAAAAACAGCGTGGGAATTTCCACGTATTGATTAATAATTTCAGCAAAGCTAATCAAATCACAGGGTTCAGGAATTGGTAAATCCAGCTCCAGCAAAATATGGCGCAATAAAGTCTCAACGCGGTGCATTCGCGGGTCTTGAAAATCGATAAACACCCACTGATAGCCCGGCAACAGCCAATCATTGCGCTGATGGGCGCGTAATTCATTGCTTGGAGTATCGACAATGCGCCGCACATAATGCAGCAACGAGGTTTTACCACTGCGTTTTGCCCCGATAATCGCGGCATGTTGAAACGGCGTACCTTTCCATAAACTGAAAATACGTTTCAGCAGATACTCCCGCCCAAAAAATTGGCGAGGCTCAGTGATCGGTGGCCCAATAATAAATGGGCTGTGTTCAAAAGAATCTAGGTTTGGCAGACGGATTGACAAGGGTAGACTCGATGAGATTGACGAAGCCACACGCTCAGGGTTGAACCCTGCCGCAATCAATAATTCATCACGCTGGGGTGGTGAAAGTTCCAAAAATTCGGCGCACCGCAAAACATCCTCTCGCTGACGCGGGCGATTCACTTCGCCACTGAGCCAGCGCGACACCGTGGCGCGGCGCACATTAATTTGCTGAGCCAATTCTAGCTCACTGAGAAACTGGGTTCTCAAGTGTTTGCCGAGTAGCTCTGCAAAGGAGTGCATGGCGGTTTGCTGGGTTCGGGTCTTGGAAGAGGATTTCGAGATCATCTAATTTGGCGCATACCAGATAAGGAGTTATCACAAATAGTGTACCCTAAAATCCCTCATTCATGCTTAAATTTTGCTAAACTTAGCGTATTAGATAGCATTATTACGCGAGCCTGTGGCTGCGTTTTCAGGGGTGATTTTTATGTGGCGTTTTATAGTAGCGATAAGTCTTGTGAGTAGTATGGCACAAGCTGCAGATGTGGTCGTGGTGCGTTCCAACACGGCAGAATATCCGAAAGGAACTTTACTAGACAGTCAAACCGCAATTAACTTGCCCGCAGGCAAAGAAATGACGGTGGTATTCTCCAGTGGGCAAACTCAAACTTTGAAAAATACTTACGAAGGCAATTTACAAGACCACAGTGGCAAAGCAGCGACTGCGGGCTTGGTGGAAACCTTGGCAAGTTTGATTAATACCGAACAAGCGATTACCCGAGGGCATGATATTCCCCAAGATGTGTGGCTGGTGGATATTAGCACGAACAAGCGTTTTTACTGCGTCGCGGCAAATGAGCATGTCACCTTGTGGCGACCTGACAGTGAAAGTAAAACCGCAAGCACTTTGCAAATTAAGCATAAACCCACAGGGCAACAAGCCCAAGTGGTTTGGCCTGCGAATAAGTCCACCATTGAATGGCCGAGCAATATGCCTGTGGTCTATGGTGACACTTATACCTTGGAATTGAGTAGTTTACGCGGACACTCAACTTTCAAAAAATTGGTGTTGTATCAATTGCCCGACAGTTTACCCAGCAAGTCACATCAAGTGGTGTGGATGGCGGGTAAAGGCTGCATTCCACAAGCCAATCTGTTGTTGGTCAATTTACGCTAAGCAGCAAATGTTAAACCCCGCTCTGAGTTGATTAGAGCGGGGTTTTGTTTTCTAAAAACGCTTTGTTAAGTTGATATAATCAGCTCATAATAAAGCCTGTCTCAGATCAATGTCTTTCCGCAAAATAATGCCTAAAATTAACTTAAAGTTAATGTGTCACCGAATCTAATGTGTTAGATTGCGCTGTTCTCTTGAAAATTACAAACTAAACTCAATAATGATGACAGCCATGATGCTGACTTATCCCATAATTACTTGAAAATATAATGAATTCCCAAACTTGTTGCATGGATGATTACGATAACGAATCTATTTCAGTTGCCGAAGCTTTACGGCGTATTGAAAATGATTTAACTCCACTTATGGACACTGTCCGTGTTGCCATTCGCAACGCGCTGGGGCAAGTTTTAGCCCAAGATGTCTATTCACCGTTGAATGTTCCCGCCTTTCCCAATTCCGCTATGGATGGTTATGCGTTACGTCATTGCGATGCCACGACGCGTTTACGGGTGGTGGGTACAGCTTTTGCGGGAAAACCCTGTGCACAAGTAATTCATGCAGGGGAATGTGTACGCATTTTCACAGGCGCGATGTTGCCCGAAGGCGCGGACACGGTCGTGATGCAAGAATATGCGCAAGTCGATGACGCATTTATGCAACTCACTGCACCTTGCACCCAAGGGCAGCACATTGTCCCCATTGGCGAAGATGTCAGCGCAGGGCAAATGATTCTCAGTGCGGGCAAGCGTTTATTACCTGCCGACTTGGGTTTATTGGCTTCTTTGGGAATCACCGAAGTTGCCGTAAAACGGCGTTTGCGGGTGGCGTACTTCTCCACAGGTGATGAATTATGTGCTTTGGGACAAGTGCCGCAAGCAGGTCAAATCTATGATAGCAATCGTTATAGTTTGGCGGGTTTACTGAGCCGTTTGGAGATAGATGGCATCGATATGGGCATTATTCCAGATGATCCTATCGCTGTGGAAAGCGCATTTTTACAAGCCGCACAAGCTTGTGACGCAATTATCACCTCGGGCGGAGTATCGGTGGGGGATGCCGATTTTGTCACCACGGTGCTGCGTAAAATTGGGCAGATTCATTTCTGGAAAATTGCGATGAAACCCGGCAGACCGCTGACTTTCGGAAAAATTCAACAAGCAGTTTTTTTTGGTTTACCGGGGAATCCAGTCTCGGTTATGGGCACTTTTTACCAATTCGTGCAGCCCGCCTTACGCTATATGCAAGGACAGCAAAAAGTCCCTGTCTTACGTTTTCAAGTACCCTGCCTGTCACCGCTGAAAAAGCTACAGGGGCGTGTGGAATTTCAACGGGGGATTTTAGTGCCCAATGAACAGGGTGAACTGAGTGTACGCAGCACTGGGAAACAAGGCTCAAGCTTATTAAGTTCGGTCAGTCAGGCGAATTGCTTCATTGTATTGCCCGTAGAATGCAGTAGCGTAGCGGTTGGGGATAAGGTATGGGTCGAGCCTTTTGAAGGCTTAATTTAATCTGGGGAATGCTGTCAGTTTTTGGGATTATCGTTTAGAATTTCGCCCACGATGCAGTAAAGTCTATGGTATAAATATTGCTTATCTACACAGGAATTAGGTTTATATTCTGAGTAGAAAACTATGTATCTGCGCGCTAATTTTGATACGTCTCAATTAGTTACTGACATAAGCTTTTCTTTCGACAGTATTTGCAAAGTATAGTAGCAACAAGTTTTTATTAAAAACATCAGGAACATTACAATGTCTAGTCAAGCTAATCTCAGTATTTCTTGCGTGGAACTGAACACTATTGATTATTCGGTGCTTAAGGTTGCCACGGGCTTGCTGGAAAAAATGTCCGTACAAGTGGATTTATTGGCACAGGGAGACACCTCAGGCAATATTTTGGTGGTCGACGTTGACAGTGAATCTGGCAAGCAATTTTATCAACAATTTAGTCCTTCTCGCGCTCATATCCTCCTGTTGTTATCTTCAGATGCTTTAAATGACAACCGTAATTTAATCTTACGCAAGCCGATGCGGGTGCAAACTTTAAAAGATGTGTTGTACGATATTCATTTAGAAAGTGCCCCAAAAAAGAAAGCCGAGCCTGAAGTCAAAGCAGATGTGAATGCACCCGTCAAAAAATTTGATCCGCAAAATGTGCTGTTTTTCTTATTGCTCAAAGCGATGGAAGAAAAGCAAGTCTTACAAATCTTTTGTCATCCTTATTCGCCTTTATTTGTTCATGCAGAGCAAGGCATTGTTGCGACTTCTTCCTCGCGCGAAGTATTGCGGAAAATTACCCACAGTTTAACCGATATTAAAAGCACTAAGATTTCAGCCGCCGACTTCGAAATTTTGGCAAAAGGGCAGTTGATTATGCCGCTTAAGAATTTGCTATGGAGTGCCGCCCTATACGGTTCTCAAGGGCAATTAATTCCTTTACATTCGCTGGATGTGCCCGTGCGTTTGAAAGCTTGGCCGAACTTGTCACGTTTAGATTTTGACCCCGAACACATGAAACTGGCTTCTTTAATGGCAGCACAAGTCATGAATTTAAAGCAACTGGCAGAACGCACTAAATTACCGTTAGCGACGGTGATTGGTTTTTACAATGCCGCCTTCATGATGGGGTTGGTATTAATTAATCCAAATAAGAGCAGCTCGCAACATGCCCCCGCAGAGCCTGAAAAAATGGGCTTGTTTAGTAAAATCGCGCAGCGTTTGAAGCTTGCAACCCAATAAGTTTAGATTTTTACGACTTTTAAAATTATTAAAACATCACGACTTGCTACCATACGACCACATAGATTATTTTCACTTTTATTAAAATGGGATAGCAATGTTTCAATCCAGACTTGAGCTCATCCGCCAAGTGACTTTCTGGCGATAGCCATCGACGGATAGAAGTCGGTGGATTGCCTCCCCATAAATGAAAAGCTTCTCACAAGGATAACGATACTAAGACGTGTCGTTGTCTCGTATTATTCCCCCAGAAGGGGGAGGTTTCAGACTAGCAAGGAAATTTGATGAACAGTGCATGGATTGAGTTTTTAGCCTCTCAGGGGGCAAATGTTCCCCAAACTTTGAATGAAGCCGCCTTAACAGGCAATCTGATGACCGACTTATCGAATCTTGCCGTGATTAATATCAGTGGTACAGATGCCGAGAAATTTCTACAAGGTCAATTCACCAACGATGTAAAACAACTCAGTGCCAGCAAAGCACAGCGCAGTGCGTGGTGCAGTGCTAAGGGACGGGTGTTAAACAGCTTTTATTTGACGAAAACGGCTGAAGGCTACAGTTTAATTCTGCCACAGGCTTCAGTAGAAGCCCTGTTAAAACGTTTGCGGATGTTTGTGTTGCGTGCTGATGTGAAATTTAGCCTTGCGGAAGATTGCGCACTGCTCGGCGTGGTTGGCGAGGGCAGTGCCGCATTATTGCAAACTGTGCTGGGTTCTGAAGTTGTTCAAGCCTTAAGTTATAGCAGTACGGAAGATTGGCAAGTGTTGTGTACGCACGAGTCGCCCTTGCGCTATTTGGTTTATGGCAAAGTTGAATTATTGAAAAAGCTGTGGTTACAAGCGGTTGCACAACAATTTATTTCCTCTGCCAGCAGCGCGTGGGAATTATTGGATATTTTATCAGGCATTCCGCAAATTAAGCCTGAACTCAGCGATGAATTTATCCCGCAAATGTTGAATTGGGAAGTTTTGGAAGGCATGAGTTTCAAAAAAGGCTGTTATGCAGGGCAAGAAATTATTGCACGCACCCAATATTTAGGCGCGTTAAAGCGTCGTTTATTCTTAGTGAAATTTGCAAGCTCGCAATTGCCCGCGCTGGGGGAAAATATTCTCGTTCCTGAAGACACGCAAAGTGTTGGGAAAGTGGTGAATGTGCAATTACATCCCGCAGGCTATGCGCTGGGCTTGGCAGTGTTGCAACTCAGTCATGCCGAAGCCGCAAATTTACAACTGACTGACGGCACGGCGGTAGAATGTTTGCCGCTGCCGTATACGGTGGTAACGCAGTAAATTAACTTCAGTAGTAGGGTGGAATAGCGTAGCGTATTCCACCTTGAAACAGGATAATTCTAGGGGTATGCCTCAAAGCGGTGTATAAAACCTAAGAGAATCGTTTGAATGATAAGACCTTCTAGGTTTT
>JBDKHS010000358.1:0-4668 GCA_039797505.1 Pseudomonadota bacterium
ATTAATGCCAATAAAGCACCAACCCTCTCTCGCACCAACTTCGATGGCGCAGGTTCTCTGATTTCTCCACAAAATGATGTTTATGGTGGGAATAAGGATCTCGATATAATGCAGCCTCATGCTGATACGGGAACACTGTCTACCGTTGTTTTTCAGTTCAAACCTGATAGCAATTGCCACCACATTGATATTTATTCATCTCCAGTAATCAGTGCTTTTATTCAATCCAAATTCTGGTCAGACTCCGCATTATCTACAGCTTTTTATGGAACGTTGCCGATGAGTGTAGCAGCCAGTAGCAGAGGTTATACAGTGGTAGCCGTAACTTCAGCAGTCCCACTTACTAGCAGCGTTGCCGTTCAGGCATATTGTAGACCTGCCAGCTCAGATAATTTGAATAAAGCTATTACCTTCCTTGCAGATGATAACAGCTCAAAAACCGTGTCACTAGGAAACAACTATTATTGGGCTGGGACAGGTTCAATAATCACATCGCTAGGTACTGGAATAGGTAAGACATCCGACTTCGTGCCTACGTTTGATACCCAAAAATCTCTTGTCAGTTTTCAATGGCAACCGAGTCCTAGTTGTCCGAAACTACGGTTATCTCCAACGAAAACAGCCAGTTTAACTTTCAAAGAAGACAATGAAGTCTCGTTAAAACTATGGGACACACCTGATTCCTCATGGCGTAGACAAGCATGTGGTAACTTACCTGGTAGCCTACCTTGTACTATTTCTGCTCCAAAAGCCAGTGGTTATTACATGGTCAAAGTAAAGACTATGGCAGGTGGCGGCGATCTACGTGCAGACTGCGTGCAGTAGTAGCATAAGCAGTATAAAACGCTCTCTTTTCATAATGGGAAGAGAGCGAATTTTTTATGGGAGAGATTTTTATGAAAGCAAAACGTTCAATTGCGCCATTGTATTATTGTATGGCAACTTTATTATTTCCTAGCTTTGCTTATGCAGGTTGCAGTGATGGTGACTTAAAGCAATGTACTACGCAACAAACTTGCGAAGAACAAAAAGGTACTTGGGCAAGTGGTCAATGTAGCGATGGAATACCAATAGTTTCTGTTCCTGAACAATCCTGTTCAGAAGGCTCATTATCGAACTGTACGTTACCTCCATTAACCTCTGTATTTTCGCTAAATTCAACGTCAGGTGCTCCAAGTGCGGCTGCCACTTCTTTCAAAGGAGGTATAGCAGTTTCAACTAATGGACAATTAGCTCCTTATGCCATTGATAATCAAAGCTTGAATCAAGGCGATACTATCGTAGTCAGCGGAACAATCACGCCATTAGCGGCTCACTTGGGCAAAACAGCAGACATACTTGTTGTGGGCTTGTATAAAGCAAAAGTGGATAGCACAGTGGATAATTGTGATCCCGCAGGTGGCGAGTATTACATGAATACAGCAGACTCAACCTTTACAGATAATTACTGTAATTGGATTAATGGAGGAATAAGTACAACGTGTAATACGCAAGACAGAACGACGCGAAGTGCTCGTCAACCTTCAGAATATTGGCAACGTTGGAATGGACATTTAACAACTGAATTAAAACCATACCAACAAGCGATTTTAACTGACCCACTTGACTTGCCAATTTTGTACAAAGACAAACTGAATCATGCAGGTCATGTGTGTATCAACTTTGGTTATCGCTTAACTGATGGCACAATTGTGTTTAATGGCGAACCGATTAAATATCAGGTGAAGTAAATCATCTAATTAACCTGAGTTCGGGATAAGAAAGAGTAGAAAATTGAGTCGTAGGGTGGAATAGCGTAGCGTATTCCACCAAGAAAGGTGATAACGCTAGGCATGACGCAGTTGAAACGAGACAAAAATCCTTTAATCCTGTGAATCCTGATTCTGACAATCCTTAATGCTGCGCCTCCCAAATCCTAGCTCAGACCTGCTAGGTTTTAAAAACCTAGCAGGTCTCGGGAAGGCTGACCTTTCTTATCCCGAACTCAGGTTACTTAAGCTGAGTTCGGGATAAGAAGAGAATTGAAATATTTCAATTTCGCCCCAACCTTCTAAAAATGCCTCAGTGCACACATCCTATCGAGTGATTTAATAATTTCCCCGAGAATCCCATGAGTGACGCAACTAAAATTATCCAAAGTTTTGAAAATATGTTGGCAAAAGGACAAGACAATGCCTTATTGCGCTATGGATTGGGAAATGCGTATGCACAGCAACAAGATTTCCCCAATGCGTTAATTCATTTGGCGCAATGCGTGGTATTAAATCCAAAATATTCAGCGGGTTGGAAAGCTTATGGCAATGCTTTAAGTGCCGACCAACAGTTTGAAAAAGCGGTTGAAATTTATACCCAAGGCATTGCCATTGCAGAGGAAAACAAAGATAAACAAGCGGTTAAAGAAATGCAGGTATTTTTAAAACGCGCCCAAAAGCACTTGGCGCAAGACTGAACGCACTATCATTTTTATATCATTAATTAACCTGAGTTCGGGATAAGAAATCTTTGTAGTAGGGTGGAATAGCGTAGCGTATTCCACCAAGAAAGGTGATAACTCTAGGTATGACGCAGTTGCATCGATAAGACCTTCCTTGTACGGTAGAAGCTTGTAAAATTCTCGCCGCTGGAGCGACGAGGTAGTCATTCCAACGCTGGAACGAGATAACTATCACGCTTCATGGTGGAATACGCTACGCTATTCCACCCTACTACTGCGCCCCCAACCCCCTTTAGGAAATTTAGGGGCGCAGTTAAAACAAACTAGAATTTAATTCTTCCAGCGCAGTCAAAATTTCCACATCATCGCTCAAAGCCTGTGCAATTGCGCTACGACACGCGACACGGACTTGAATACCGCGTTTCATTAATTTAGCGGCGTGCACCAATAAGCGTGTACTTGCGCCTTCTTCCAAACCATTGCCTTTTAAATTGCGACTCATCTGAGCAAATTTCACCAGTTTTTCCGCAAGCTCCGCCGCGATGCCTGTTTCAGCAATAATAATTTTCGCTTCCAATTCTGGCGCGGGATAATCAAATTCCAAAGCCACAAACCGCTGGCGCGTGCTCGGTTTCAAAGCTTTTAACACGCTTTGATAACCGGGATTATACGAAATCGTCAGGCAAAATTCGGGCGGACTGCTTAACAATTCCCCAATTTTTTCCATCGGCAACACGCGGCGGTCATCCGCCAAGGGATGAATAACCACCGTGGTATCTTTGCGTGCTTCGACCACTTCATCAAGATAACAAATCCCGCCACAACGCACCGCCCGCGCCAGTGCACCATCGACCCAAACCGTTTCACCCTGTTTTAACAAAAACCGCCCCACTAAATCCGAGGCGGTTAAATCATCATGACAAGAAACCGTGATTAAAGGGCGTTGCAGCCGCCACGCCATATATTCCATAAATCGCGTTTTGCCGCAGCCCGTCGGGCCTTTTAATAAAATTGGCAATTGGCTGTGATACGCCGCTTCAAACAACGCGATTTCATCGCCCACCGCTTCATAATACGGTTCTTGGGTGATGAGATATTCTTGCACACTCATGCCTCAAATCTCCCCACCCGATACGGCTGCGGGTCAAGGATTGGCGTGCGTTGCAGTGCAATGTCTGCCAACAAACGCGCTGAAGCAATGCCCAGTACCACGCCATTGCGGAAATGCCCTGCATTGACAAATAAGCCTTTAATTTCAGGATGTTCACCAATATACGGAATGCCGTGTTTTGAACCAGGACGCAATCCTGCCCAGTGTTTAGTCACTTCATAATCTGCCAAACGCGGAATTAAATTAAAGCCCGCATATTTTAATTCTTCTAAAGCAGTATCGGTGGTGTGCTTGTCAAAACCCACATATTCCACCGTCGAACCCACCAACACATGACCATCGCGGCGCGGAATTACATAATGTTGATTTGCCAACACAATTCGCGACACTAAACCCGCTTGAGCGGCAAACACAATCATTTGCCCGCGCACGGGTTCGACAGGCAAGCCTAAATTCAGCGAAGCCAGCACGCCATCGCTCCACGCGCCTGAAGTCACGACCACATGCCCCGCATTCACTGCCCCTTGTGGGGTGACTACGCCCGTGATTTGCTGCCCTGCGGTTTGTAAATTCAACGCAGGACAATGTTCACGAATTTCAACGCCTGCATTGAGCACGGCTTGACGCAAGCTTTTCATTAAACGCGGATTGCGCAATTGTCCCACTTCAGGCATCCATAAGGCTTGGGCATAATCCACTAATTCAGGTTCACAGGTTTTCACGGCATGTTCATCTGATAAGTATTGAAGATTAACCTGGTTGGCGGCGGCCCAAGTTTGTGCAGCTTGCACTTCCTCACTGTCTAAAATCAATAAGCCATTGCCCACGTATTCTGGGTCGATACCTGATTGCTGGTGTAATTCATGCGCATAACTGGGGTAATGTGCCTGACTCCATTGCGCCAAGGCGGTGACGGCTTCGGGATATCGCCACGGGTACAAGGGCGATAAAATGCCGCCGCCTGCCCATGAAGATTCTTGCCCTGTGGTATTTTTTTCTAACACACAGACTTTTAGCCCAGCGCGACGCAATTCTAAAGCGGTCAGCAAGCCGCTGATGCCACCGCCAATAATCAGATAATCATACATAGTGCACATTATTCCCAGAAAACGGGTTGTTGGAG
>JBDKHS010000359.1:0-3179 GCA_039797505.1 Pseudomonadota bacterium
CCGCTTCGGCTAAAAATACGCCTTCAGGATTTTTCACGCCTTCAGAAACCACGATGGTGCAATAACCATATTGTTTCACCGTGGCATCTACTTTGGCGAGGAAAGCGGTTTCATCAAAAGCGATTTCTGGGAACAGGATGATGTGTGGGCCGTCTTCAGGTTTTTCAGCGGCTAAACCACCTGCTGCTGCAATCCAACCTGCGTGCCGTCCCATCACTTCCATAATGAAAACTTTGGTGGAAGTTTTTGCCATCGACATTACGTCAAAACTGGCTTCACGAATAGAAACTGCAACATATTTCGCCACTGAACCGAAACCGGGGCAAGTATCCGTAATTGGCAAATCGTTATCTACGGTTTTGGGAATGCCGATGCAGGTGATGGGATAGCCTAATTTTTCCCCAATTTGGGAAACTTTTAAGGAAGTGTCTTGAGAGTCGCCGCCGCCGTTATAAAAGAAATAGCCAATATCATGCGCTTTGAACACTTCAATTAAACGTTCATATTCGGCGCGGCTTTTTTCTAAGTCTTTCAATTTGAAGCGGCAAGAACCGAATGCGCCTGAGGGGGTGTGACGTAAGGCGGCGATGTTGGCAGCAGATTCTAGGCTGGTGTCGATTAAATCTTCGGTTAATGCGCCGATGATGCCGTTGCGCCCTGCGTAGACTTTCCCAATTTTATCAGGATGTTGCCGTGCAGTTTCTAAGAGTCCGCACGCGGTCGCATTAATTACGGAAGTTACGCCACCCGATTGGGCATAAAAAGCATTCTTTGCCATATTTCGCTTCTCCTTCAAAGTGTTATTTTAAATTTGTGATGACGCGGTGCGCCGTTAAGAATAGTTATTACTGCGCCCCTAAATCCCCTGAAGGGCGGAGAGTCCCAAAGTCGCTTTAAAGAAAGCCCCCAAACCCCTGAAGGGGGCTAAACACAAAATATTTGTTGAGTGTTTAAAGTCCCCTTTAGGGGATTTAGGGGCTAGTTTTATTTTTAGCCCCCTTCAGGGGTTGGGGCGCAGTTGAGGTCTAATTGATGACACACTCTAGTTTTTAACCAAACTTACAGATTTTTTTCAGAATACTCACAAAACTCTACAACTCCGCATTTTTGACAAAGCGGTTTACGGGCGACGCATACATAACGCCCCAACAAAATTAGCCAATGATGTGCATCTTGCTGATATTGTTCAGGGACAACTTGCAGTAAATTATCTTCCACTTCACGTACATTTTTCCCTGTCGCCAATCCTGTGCGATTGGAAACCCGAAAAATATGCGTATCGACTGCAATCGTGGGCTTTCCAAAGGCAGTATTTAACATCACATTCGCGGTTTTGCGCCCTACCCCTGCCAAACTTTCCAAAGCTTGACGTTCATCAGGCACTTCACCCTGATATTTTTCTAATAGATCTGCACAGGTTTTTATAATATTCCGTGCCTTGCTGTTAAATAAACCAATACTTTTGATATAGTGTTTTAAGCCTTCCTCGCCCAAATTGAGAATTGCTTGCGGGGTGTTGGCGACTTTGAATAATTCTGCGGTGGCTTTATTGACACTTTTATCAGTTGCTTGGGCAGATAAGACCACAGAAATCAATAACTCAAAAGGATTTTGATAATTGAGTTCTGTGGTTGGGGCAGGATTATCCGTTTGTAAGCGGGCAAAAAATTGTTCGCATTGTTGAGGTGTCAAGCGGTATCGCCTTTAAAAATGCCAGCCATAGCCTAAATAAAAGCGCATGACTTTGTTGTCTTCCACTAAGGGGCTGTCGGTGTTTCCCAAACGTTCATATTCAAATTGGGCGAAAAGATGGGATTGTTTGTTTAATAAATAATTCACATTCAGCCCCGCCGTATAGTTTAACACCGATTTGCCCTTGTATAAGGGACGGATCAAACTGGCTTCTTGCGGAGTAACTCCATAATAATAATCAACATATTTTTCACTTTGCCATTTCAGTCCGACACTGGGCGTAACACTGAGCGCGTTGTCCAAACGAAACGCCTTGCCCATGGAAGCAGAAACTTCTTGTCCTTTGCTCTTGCCGAGCAAGTCGGTGAGGGCATCAATGTTCAATTTTAAACTATCAAACTGCATATTTGCTGACAAGCCACCGTGCAGGGAGTCGCTGCGATTGTGCATTCCTCGGAAGGCTTCACCGCCCTCATCTGCGTTATAACCCACGAGACGCGGGCGCAAAATTAAATCAATGCTGTTGCGTTGTTTAAAACTCAGCAAACGGTAGCCTGCGGTGATGCCGCGTAAGTAAAAATCAGATTTTTCAATGTTGAGGGCAGGTAACAATAATAAATTGCCGTTCATGCCTTTATAAGGTTGGCTACGGGCAAAAGCGAGCAAGCCTACCGAGCCATGTAAACCTTCTTCAATACGCGGCAAGGCTTGCAGGCTGGTTTCCTCCGCACTGACTATGCAATTCATGCTTAACAAGCTTAGTCCAACTATCAGTAATTTATACATAATTTTCTCCAAAGTTTTCTAACAAGCTCTAAAATGAGGACTTGTAATACTCGCATTGGATTTTATTTTAATGATAAATCATTGATTTGACAAATTTTACATAGTTTACTTTGTGTATCAATTAAATAGTTAAATTTATGGTATTTAAGTTGGAAATAAACGGGCGGTAAAATTGTCTTAAAAATCAAGCAGAATTATTGTAGCCGTGTAGGTTGGGTTGCAAACACTAACCCAACCTACGCATTTTTTTAGTCTGCATTTTCTCGGAAGAAATAAAAAAGGACTGGCAGTACTCAAAGCACTGCCAGTCCTCGTAAGTGGAGATTCACGATGAAGACCTGCTAGGTTTTAAAAACCTAGGGTGTGTCATCAAATAGGATTCACTGCGCCCCCAACCCCCTAAAGGAGGCTAAACATTAACACTAGCCCCTAAATCCCCTAAAGGGGACTTTAAACACTCAATAAATATTTTGCGTTTAGCCCCCTTTAGGGAGGGCTTCATCATTCACGTTATTTCATTTATAGAATATTAGGTTAAGCTACTTTTTACTTTTTAGGCTATTAGAAAAAACTCAGTGCGCTGTACACTTTTTCTTAAGCGTCGCATAAACTGCTGCATAGTCTATTCTTTTTTGCTATATCAAATAGTTACAAGACTGTAAAAATATAACTCTTGACTTTTGTAAAAGTATTGCGACTAA
>JBDKHS010000360.1:0-6333 GCA_039797505.1 Pseudomonadota bacterium
CGCCCTTTTTCCCGCATTTCCGTGAGAATAAAGTTGCTAGTGCCGTTAATAATCCCTGCAACCCATAAAATTTTATTGGCACTTAAGCCTTCACGAATTGCCTTAATAATCGGAATCCCGCCCGCAACAGCGGCTTCAAATGCCACCATCACGCCTTTCGCACGGGCGGCTGCAAAAATTTCGTTGCCATGATGGGCGATTAATGCCTTGTTGGCAGTGACGACATGTTTGCCGTTGGCAATGGCTTTTAAAATCATGTCCCGTGCCGTCGTCGTTCCCCCCATCAATTCAACCACGATTTCGACTTCGGGATTATTCACTACGTCATCAAGCTGCGTAGTAATCACCATATCATCCGTGCTATAGGGCAGGTTGCGGTTTAATTCTTTCGCGCAGGCATGGCTGACCACGATGCCGCGTCCCGCACGACGTTCAATTTCTTCCGCATTGCGTTGTAAGACGCTGACAGTGCCACCACCGACAGTGCCTAAGCCAAGGATGCCGACTTTCACAGGGTTTAACATAAGGTCCTCTCAGATAATCTTTTAGATATTAACTTTGTCTTTGCGAAACATTTCTTTAATCCCACGAATTGCTTGGCGCGTGCGATGTGGATTTTCAATCAAGGCAATCCGCACATGATCATCGCCGTATTGACCAAAGCCAATGCCGGGCGCGACTGCCACTTTGGCATCAGCAATCAGTTTTTTGCAGAATTCCAAAGAACCCATGTGCAAATAAGGTTCAGGGATTTTTGCCCAAATGAACATACTGCCTTTGGGTTTTTGAACTTTCCAGCCGATGGAATCCAAACCTTCGCACATCACATCACGGCGTTCACGATACATGTCGCAAATTTCTTGGACGCAATCTTGGGATTCTTCCAAGGCAGTAATTGCGGCGACTTGAATCGGGGTAAAAGTGCCGTAGTCTAAATAGGACTTCATGCGTGCCAAGGCAGAAATTAACACGGGATTGCCGCACATGAAACCCACGCGCCAACCGGGCATGTTGTAGCTTTTTGACAGCGTGAACGATTCAATCGCGATGTCTTTCGCGCCGGGCACTTGCAGAATAGAAGGCGCAACATAGCCATCAAACACGATGTCGGCATACGCCAAATCATGCAACACCCAAATGTCGTGCTCTTTGGCAATCGCGATGACTTTTTCAAAAAATTCTAAATCTACACATTGAGCCGTGGGATTCGCGGGGAAATTCAACACCAACATCTTGGGACGTGGCCAAGTGTCTGTAATCGATTTTTCCAATTCGGCAAAAAAGTCTACGCCCTCAATTAAAGGGACGTGGCGAATGTCTGCGCCTGCAATCACGAAGCCGTAAGGATGAATTGGATAGGCGGGATTGGGCACTAAGACTGAATCACCGGGTTCAACTACGGCTAAGGCAAGATGCGCTAAGCCTTCTTTAGAACCGATGGTAACAATCGCTTCTTTTTCATAGTCGAGTTCGACGTTGTAGCGGCGTGCGTACCAGTTAGTAATCGCACGGCGTAAACGGGGAATGCCGCGTGACATGGAATAACGGTGGGTGTCTTTGCGTTGTGCAACTTCGACGAGTTTATCCACAATATGCTGTGGCGTAGGTTGGTCGGGGTTACCCATCCCAAAGTCAATAATATCTTCGCCGCGTGCACGCGCCTGCGCTTTCAATTCGTTGACGATATTGAAAACATAGGGAGGCAGGCGATTAATTCGTGGAAATACGTCTTTCAAGGGGGTCTCCTTGGCTGCAAAGTAATGTATTTATTTAATCCACACCCGACCTCATCCGTCAGGTGAAACCCAGCGACGGCTAGAGGTCGAGGGCATGTTCCCCCTCATAAATGAGGAGCTTATCTGAGAAGGATAGCGATGCTAGTATGTCCTTGTCAAAAACCTCCCCTAACAGAAGGCGGTTTTAAGCCAGCAAGGAAATCTAATGAAAAAATGATTAACATTACTCAGGACTGAGGATGCTGTCAATGTTTCAATCCATTCACACATCCACCGCATTCTGTCCATGAAATATTTCAAAGATTTCACGCTGCAACTGCTGGGTAATACTGAGTTGTTCTTCTGCTGAAATTTCTGAAGTTTTGACATCAAACAAGTAATTATCCAAATCAAAAGTTTTTAACATCATTTTGGTGTGAAAAATATTTTCTTGCGACACATTCACATCAATCGTTTGATATAAATCTAAAGTGTGTTTACTAATATAGTTTTGAATCGAGTTAATTTTGTGGTCAATGTAATGCTTATAGCCCGTTACATCACGGGTAAACCCGCGTACCCGATAATCCATAATCACAATATCCGAATCAAAACTGTGGATTAAATAATTTAATGCCTTTAATGGAGAAATTCGCCCACAAGTCGACACATCAATATCGACGCGAAACGTGCTGATGCCGCTGTCAGGATGGCTTTCGGGATAGGTATGTACGGTAATATGGCTTTTATCAAGATGCACCACCACAGTTTCTGGCACAGGACCAGGTTCTTCGCTGTTCGATAAATTTTTAGCATGTATCGGTTCTTCAGAAATCAGCAGGGTGACACTCGCCCCTTGTGGTTCATAGTCTTGCGAGGCAATATTTAAAATATTTGCCCCAATGATTTTGGTCACTTGTAATAAAATAGCGGTTAAACGTTCAGAATTGTAAACTTCACTAATATAATTAATATAGCGTTGGCGTTCTTGGGCATTTTTTGCGTAGCAAACATCATAAATATTAAAACTTAAAGTTTTGGTCAGATTGTTAAAACCTTCTAATTTGAGTTTAAGCTTTTTGCTCATCGCTATCCCTTGCTTAGATTGAATTATCTTAGAATTTTTTATTCTATCACGTTTCGATAACGGGCTTAAGTCTCTCTGTTAAATAGGATTAATCATGGAATAATTGCCAATTTAGCGAATTTTATCAATTTGGGTACGGGTTGGATGAAAGAATAAACCAATTCCATGCCATAATTTACTGAAAGGGAAAAGAATTAATAAAATTCCTGCGCCGAAAATATGTAAAATTATCGCGGTGTCAAAGGGGAAGGCGGTGGGTTGAAATTGACTTAAACTGAGGATAAAAACTTTTAATTGCACAATATCAGTATGATAGACAACACGGGTGAGTAAGCCGCTGCTGCTGATGCCAATTATCAAGACCAACCAAGCATAATCGCTGGGCGTGCTGACATAACGCACGCGCGGCAACACGCAGCGGCGCAGTAATAATAACAAGCTGCTTGCCAAAAATACCCAACCCGCCCAAATGCCCAGATTTTGAATTTCTACCACCCACCACCACACGGGCGTGGTGAAATAACGTAAGTGGCGGAAAAAAATGAATAAGAAGCTGGCATGAAACAGCCATGCGCACAGCCAGAGAAATTTGTCGGCGCGTAACAGGCTGCGAAAGCCTAAAACTTCGTGGCTAAGTTTCCACAACATCCCCCCGTAAGTGAAGGGCGCAGGCGTTAAGGGGCGTGGGAAACTGTGTTGTGGTCGGAAAGCTCGCCACATTCTGTAAATTGCGCCCGCCAAGGCGATGCTGAAACTCAGATAAAGAAATATGGCGAAGCTGTTGCTGAACATGTGGGGTTTTCCCAAGTCATCCTTAAAAAGGCTTACTTATCCTGAAATTAAGCTTCAAACTGAATAGTTTGTTTTTGTCAAAGGCTGTAGGTGTGAATTTATTCGCACAGCTTTATCGAGTTACTAATTCATGCGAATAAATTCGCACCTACAATCGAGCAAGTCTCGCAAACTCAGCTTAAGATTAAGACGTTAAAGGGATTTTATAAATCCCATAACTTTTTCTGCAAGGCAAACGCGTCTGAAGTGACGTAATCTTCTAATTGCCGCACATGGGTTTCAATCAATTTAAAATCTCGTTCCAAAGCATCTAAAGCTTGGCTAAATGAATCATCTTTAACTTGGGGCGCATCACTGAGTAGAAATGCCAGAAGCACATAAAAAAATACGGTTGGGGGAAACATAAAACTAAAAAACACCGTCATCACCCGTATCAAAGTAACATCCGCCCCCCAAAACTTCGCAATTCCTGCACACACCCCAAATAATTTTGCATGAGCACTATCTTTGTACAAGGACATAATCAACGTTCTACCCGCCAAGTAGGCACTTTCGCATCTAAAATTGTTTCTAATACTTTCACCCGCGCTTCCAAATTCGCCGCATGAGTTTGTAATTGGTTTAAACGTTGTAAATCACTTTCGCTCAATCGGCTATGTCCACGATGACTATTGCGATACTGTAAAAATAACCAGACCGGCAACACCATCAACACCACAAAACCGATGATGAGCGCGAACATAAAACTGAAGAGACTGGTCAACGTTGCTGTCATCTAACCCCCTTATAATTGCTATTTGTGTTTGTCAGTCTGAGATACGCATTAAAGCGGAAATTGCAATATAATGGTAGCCAAAACTTATCCTCGCTAATTTTATGCCCTGCGTTTCCCAAAATACGCCCCGAGACAGACTTCATGAGTAATCTTGCTAATACCATTTACCAAGCGATTGTTGCCCACACCATCTGGAAAAAACGCCTTCGGGAATCTTTAGACACAGGCACTGCTGATTATGAATCCTGTGCCGAAAGCTGTGATTTTGGAAAATGGTTACGGCAAGATGCTGAACTGTTACGCACCTATTCACATTACACCCCCGTGTTTGAACTGCACGAGCATTTTCACAAGGTTGCTCACGAAATCATTCACTTAGTGCGCAATGGCGATGTTGAGGCAGCCCGCAATTTATTGCAATCAGGCGGAGAATTTGAACAAACTTCCCGCAAACTGACAGAAGAAATTATCGCATGGCACGATGTAGTCATGGGTAAAAAATAAGACTTTTCTCCAACCTCGTTACGATGAGACAACAATGAGCGACATTAAAAAAGTAGTGCTTGCCTATTCTGGCGGCTTAGATACTTCTATTATTCTCAAATGGTTACAAGATGTTTATCACTGTGAAATCGTCACCTTCACCGCAGACATTGGGCAAGGCGAAGAATTAGAACCCGCCCGCGCCAAAGCGAAAATTCTCGGTGTGAAAGATGAAAATATCTTCATCCTTGATTTACGTGAAGAATTTGTACGTGATTACGTGTTCCCCATGTTCCGCGCCAACACTATTTATGAAGGCGAATATTTACTGGGCACGTCGATTGCGCGTCCTTTAATCGCTAAATATTTAGTCGACCTTGCCAATCAAACGGGCGGTGATGCGGTTTCTCACGGTGCAACGGGCAAAGGCAACGACCAAGTGCGTTTTGAACTCGGTGCTTACGCGCTCAAGCCTGAAGTCAAAATTATCGCGCCTTGGCGTGAATGGGACTTAAATTCCCGTGAAAAATTACTCGCCTATGCTGAAGAGCACAATATTCCTATCGAAATGAAAAAAGGCAATAAATCGCCTTATTCGATGGACGCAAACTTGCTGCACATTTCTTACGAAGGTCGTGTGTTGGAAGACCCTTGGGCAGAAGCCGAAGAAGATATGTGGCGTTGGACAGTTTCCCCCGAAAATGCGCCCGACAAAGCCACGATTATCGAAGTCACTTTTGAAAAAGGCGACATTGTTGCTATCAATGGCGAACGTTTAAGCCCCGCGCAAGTGCTGACGCAATTGAACAAAGTGGCGGGTGAAAACGGCATCGGGCGTTTAGATTTGGTTGAAAATCGCTATGTGGGCATGAAATCACGCGGCTGCTACGAAACCCCCGGCGGCACGGTGATTTTAAAAGCGCACCGCGCGATTGAATCCCTCACTTTAGACCGTGAAGTCGCGCATTTGAAAGATGAATTAATGCCCCGTTATGCAAGCTTGGTTTATAACGGCTATTGGTGGAGTCCTGAGCGTAAATTATTGCAACAAATGATTGACGCATCACAAGTCAACGTCAATGGCGAAGTGCGTTTGAAACTCTACAAAGGCAACGTGATTGTGTTGGGTCGCAAATCAGAAAGCGACAGCTTGTTTGACACCAGCATCGCGACTTTTGAAGATGACGGCGGCGCGTACAATCAAAAAGATGCCGAAGGCTTCATTAAATTGAATGCCTTACGGATGCGGATTGCAGCGCGTTTACAACAAAAGCGTTAATGTTTTGTTGAAGTGAGGCAGGGCGTTTTTAAAATGCTCTGCCTTATTTTTTGTCTGGTTTAATCAACTGCGCCCCTAAATCCCCTAAAGGGGAGGGCTAGTGCAAGAAGCATAATTCATTTTTAAAACATAGGATTACACTAGTTTTTCTTTTTTCTTAATTTCATATATTTGTGTATTTAGCCGCTTATTTTGTCTATTT
>JBDKHS010000361.1:0-3352 GCA_039797505.1 Pseudomonadota bacterium
AATTGGTAGGTAATTTCGATATTTTGCGGGATAAGAATTTGTACCCATTCCAGCACCCAAGCTTGTTGAGGGTGTTGCGCAAGACTTGCGGCAATTGGAGCTAAATCGCGTTGTTTTGGCAACATCCAACCCAGTGCATCTTGTAAATCTTGGAGCAATTGCGCGTAATCTAGCGGCGGTTTGGGCATGGTGACGATGAACAGCATTTAATAAGAATGACTGCTAGTCTAGCGAAGCTTGCTTGGAATTCAAACCCCTGAAAGACGCTAGAATGTAGCCTGTCTGTAAACCAGCAACATCTGGGGACAATTTGGCAATCTGGCGCGATTATTTACAGTTCGCCACGCTTCACACGAACAGCCTTGTAGAATTGAGGCGCGTATCGAAAACTAAGCGGATTATCCCTAAACCTCCTGCAAATTATTATAGAAATGTTACACTAAAAGCGTTAGTTAAGTGAAAATCCAATAAAAATTAAACCACGAGGATAGGTTATATGTTTGAAGCAGCAGAACTTGGCAGAGAACTTGATAAAGGCGATTATAAATCGCAATTGCCTGATTTACGGGCTCAACTTTTACAAACTCAATTTGCACTGAGTAAAACCAATATTCCTGTGATTATTATCGTGTCAGGCATTGACGCGGCAGGGCGTGGCGAAGTGGTCAATGCTTTGAATGAATGGCTTGATCCACGCGGTTTGGAAACCTTTTCTCTCGATGTGCTCACTGATGAAGAACGTGAACGTCCGCATTATTGGCGTTTTTGGCGACGCTTGCCCAGCCGTGGACGGATTGGGGTGTATTTTGGGGGTTGGTATGTTGATCCTATTACCAACGCAGCACATCAAACCTGGGATAATCCCAAGACGGATGAAGCTTTAGACCAAATCCGTCGTTTTGAAACCATGCTGGTTGAAGATGGCGCATTAATTATCAAATTGTGGTTACACTTATCTCAAAAAGAGCAGCACAAACGTCTGAAAGCTTTGGAAAAAGACCCACACACCCGCCGCAGCGTCACCGAAAATGATTGGAAACATGCGGATTTATATCCGCAATTTGTGAATGCGGCTGAACGGGCAATTCGCGACACCGATTCAGGAGCAGCCCCTTGGGTGTTAATTGAAGCGACTGATCCGCGTTATCGCAATATTACCGTGGCGCGTACGGTGTTAAACGCGCTGCGGCAACGAATTGGTGAGTATGACTCACAAAAACAACAGCCCAGTTCCTCCTTGTCCACAGAAAGTATTGCTTCGCCCTTGGTTGCCGAACCGCGTTCTAGTTCGAGTAAAGCGCATTTGACGGTGTTGGATAAAGTCGATATTTCGCAAAAATTAACGGCAAAAGAATACCGCCAACAAGTGCAAACTTTACAAGGGAAATTACACCGTTTGACGTGGGCGGCACATCAGAAAAAACGTTCTAGCGTGTTTGTATTTGAAGGCTGGGATGCGGCGGGGAAAGGCGGTTGTATTCGTCGGATTACGCAGGCAATGGATGCGCGTTTGTATCAAGTGATTTCCACCGCAGCCCCGACCGATGAAGAACGGGCGCATCATTATTTATGGCGGTTTTGGCGACATATTCCGCGTGCGGGCTTGGTGACGGTGTATGACCGTTCTTGGTATGGGCGGGTGTTGGTGGAGCGGGTGGAAAACTTTGCTAAGGAAAGTGAGTGGAAACGTGCCTATTTGGAAATCAACAGCTTTGAAGAACAGTTGGTGAATCACGGCACGATTATGTTGAAATTCTGGATTCATATCAGCCCAGAAGAACAATTACGCCGCTTCAAAGAACGTGAAGTGATTGCGTATAAGCAACATAAAATTACCGATGAAGATTGGCGTAACCGTGATAAATGGGAGGCTTACACTTTGGCGGTGAATGATATGGTTGCCCGTACCAGTACGACGCTTGCACCGTGGGTGTTGGTGTCTGGGGAAGATAAGGGCTTTGGTAGAATTGAAGTGCTGAAGACGGTTTGCAATCGTTTGGAAGAAGCTTTGAGTTCTTAAAGATAGGCTTAAATATAGCAAGGTTTAGCCCCCTTTAGGGGGTTGGGGGCGCAGTTAAGGTTTAATTGATGACACACCCTAGAGTTATCACCTTTCTTGGTGGAATACGCTACGCTATTCCACCCTACGACTAAATTTTCTACTCTTTTTTATCCCGAACTCAGCTTAAAATTAAGATTCAAAATGGGTTCTATACACCCCACACTGATTCATTTAAGATTGAATCATGCTTTCATCTCAAAAACTGTCTGCTTTTCACAACATTTTCAAAGCTAGCATTATTATGCAAAGATAATAACGGCTTGTTTTCCTGAAAATTCACAACCATGTCTTATTCTGCGTAAACTTGATAGATTATATTTTTCAGCAAAAAATATTGAATAGCGACTTTGTATCAAAATTATTACAAGATGTACTATTTTCTAAAATATTACATTTAGTAGAAATTATCACAGTATAGTTATTTGTTTAATAAGAAAATTTAAGCAATTTAATCTATGTTAATTTTTAAAAATCATTTTGAAGTGTGACAAAATGCTTCAAAAATGAGCCAACTATCAAAACTATATTTTTTATATAAATCAATTAAATAGAATTAATTAAGTCTTGGCACTAAAATTGACTATAGAAGGGAGACAGCATTTAAAGCATAACTTAATAACTGATTTCACAATCAAAGGAGCAACCCCATGTTATATGCTAAGCCGAATCAACCAGGTTCTAAAGTTTCCTTCAAAGCACGTTATGGCAATTTTATTGGCGGCGAATGGGTAGCCCCTGTTGGCGGACAGTATTTTGAAAATGTGTCCCCCGTCGATGGCAAAGTGTTTTGCGAAATTCCACGCTCACAAGCCGAAGATGTCGAATTGGCATTAGATGCCGCACACGCTGCCAAAGATTCTTGGGGCAAAACCCCTGCTGCACAACGCGCTTTAGTGCTGAACAAAATTGCTGACCGTATGGAAGCCAATTTAGAAACCTTGGCTGTGGCTGAAACTTGGGACAATGGTAAACCTGTTCGTGAAACCTTAGCCGCTGACGTGCCTTTGGCAATTGACCATTTCCGTTATTTTGCAGGCTGTATCCGCGCTCAAGAAGGTGCATTGAGCGAATTAAGCGACGACTTAATTGCTTACCATTTCCATGAACCGCTGGGCGTGGTTGGGCAAATCATTCCTTGGAATTTCCCCTTATTAATGGCTGTGTGGAAAATCGCACCTGCTTTAGCGGCTGGGAACTGCATCGTTTTGAAACCTGCAGAACAAACCCCTGTTTCTATTTTAGTGTTGTTAGAAATCATTGCGGATTTACTGCCAAAAGGTGTGTTAAACG
>JBDKHS010000362.1:0-5547 GCA_039797505.1 Pseudomonadota bacterium
TTGCTCTGAAGTGTTCTTCTATACTTGACAACATTTTTTCTTCCTTTACTGAAATATAGTATTTTTGTATTTTAACGCATCTACTCCATAATTTTATATGCGCTTGCCCTGCGCCCTTCAATTCTCCGCTCATCATGATTTAAAATGTTCATATTTTCAGAGGATGGCTGATTACAGCTTGATTTCTGTTATTTTATCCTAATCACGGCACTATAAAATTACGATTTTTAAGATTTAGTGCTCTCAGTAATCCATGAATATCACTTCAGCTATTGAATCATCATCAAGACAAACTGCTCGAAATTATGAGCTGAAATAAGTATATTTATGTTTATTCAGTCATCATTATGCAATGGAAAATATTATGAACTTTCGATTTAAACAAGCCTGTGTTATTGGGCTTTGCTACTTATTAAGTGGTGCGAATGCACTGGCTTGCTCACTGTTCACCGCCAAAAATGAGGCAATCACGGGACATTATCCTCGTTTTGTGGAACTCTCAAATGGCAGCGTGCTGATGTCCACCGATTTCGTCAATACCGATGCAGGGCGCACGGGACAGGCGATTCGTGTTTATCAAGGTGATAAAAATCTACAAAATTGGCAGGCATTAAGTATCCCCGCCTTTGCCCCGCCCGTGAGTTATAGCAACGCACACATGGTGGTGTTACGCGCAAAAGGTTCGCGTCCTGAAACGGTATTAATGGCAGTACGCGCTTGGCAAGGTTCAACCTCTTGGATTGACTTGTTGCAAAGCGAAGACCAAGGCAAAACTTGGAAATTTCGCTCACAAATTTTTTTAGAAAATCTGGCAGATAAAACCAGCGGTGAAAGTGATAATTTGGAGGCACAAGTCGATGTTGGGGTTTACGAACCCATGCTGTGGGTTTCGCACAATGGCTTAAATCCCAATGGCAATGAAACTGTAGCGGTGGTGTTTGCTTCTGAAGTTTCGGCAAATCGCAACGAGCCTTTTGCCAATGGTGAGCAGGTCATTTTGATGCAAAAATCCAGTGATTTGGGTTTAACTTGGTCGGGCGCAACCGAAGTTACCCCACTGACTTTACACCAACGTTTTGGCATGCCTGCTATTATTGGTTCGGGCGATACTTTCGTTGTGTTTTATGAACAGGTTGATTTAACCCCACTGCCTAAATATGACTGGCTATCTTTTTACAAAAAAACGGCGGTGTGGCAATGGAGTATTCGCGGCACGGTTTCACAAGATGGGGGAAAAACTTGGTTACCTTCGGGAATTATGCTGTTTGACACGGTGGGCAAGAAATTCACCGATAATCAGGGCACAGCCATTACTTATTCAGGTGCACCGACAGCGGCTTTCTTAAAAATTCCAAATACCAATGACACCAGCATTGGGGTGATTTTCCAAGTGGGTAATGTTCCCAGTTTTGCAGAGCGTAGCACTGCACGTATTAGCTTGTATTACGTGGGCTTAGATTTGACAGGCAAGGAGTTTTATCGTGGAGCATTGCCAGCCCCAGCAGCGGCGTGGTGGGCAACGGTGTTTCAACACAGCTCAGGGCGGATTATTGCAGCGGGCGATTTAGATAATTGTATTCAGGCGGGTGCGTATTAATGAAGTAGCCCGTATGTAGCAACGCGTAATGCGGGGGAATTTCTCAGAATCAAGTTTAATCCCCCGCTCAATCAGGCAAAGTCATGTTTATTCTTATTAGAAGAGTTATTTGTACATTATCTGCGCTATCTATATGTTATTTAATTTTTGGTGCTATGATTTTTAAATAACAGCTTATATTTAAAACGTTTTTTCGTAGAATTCAGCTTAATTATTTGGTAGTCCTAAATAAGTAAGGTTAAATATCGATTTAGCTTCCCCCTTTTTCAAAAGGGGATGAAAATATCATGACCTATTTAGCACTACCAATTATTTATTAGTTCTCAACTTTTAGCTGACGTTTATAATGGAAGCTATCATATTTTACCGCCGCAAGGCTAGGAAATGCCATCATGTCTGACACTGACCTCCCCCCCTCAAAACCTGAACCCACTGTTGAAGCCAGCAACTGGGAAAAAGATGTACTCCATCGTTTTCTTGCCAGCTCAATTACAGAGCAACGCCGCGCCCGTCGCTGGAGTATATTTTTTAAGTTCTTGTTCTTTGCCTATTTATTCGCCTTATTATTTGCAGCCAAACCCAATTGGTATAAATTCGACAAAGAAGAAGGCGGCGAAGGCACAGGCAATAAACACACCGCGCTTATTGAAATTAAGGGCGCAATTGCTGCTGATGGTGAAGCCAGTGCGGATAATGTCATCACAGGTTTACGCGCTGCGTTCAAAGACAAGGACACCGCAGGGATTATTTTAAGAATCAATAGCCCAGGTGGCAGCCCTGTACAAGCCGGTTATATCAATGATGAAATTGCACGCTTGCGTAAAAAGCATGACAAAATCCCCGTTTATGCAGTGATTACTGATTTATGTGCCTCGGGCGGTTATTATATTGCGGCGGGCGCAGATAAGATTTATGCGGACAAAGCAAGCTTAGTCGGCTCAATTGGGGTGATTATGAGCAGTTTCGGTTTTGTCGATGCGATGGGTAAATTGGGAATTGAACGCCGCACTTTGACCTCGGGCGAACACAAAGCTTTGCTTGATCCTTTCTCCCCTGTGAAGGAAGATGAAACCCAACATTTGAAAGAAATGCTCGGCAACGTACATCAGCAATTTATTGATGTGGTCAAAAAAGGACGTGGCGACCGGTTAAAAAATAATCCTGATTTATTCTCAGGCTTGATTTGGACAGGCGAAAAAGCAATTGAGCTGGGTTTGGTAGACGCACTGGGCAGCAGCAGTTCCGTGGCACGTGATGTTATCAAAGCAGAAAAATTGGTGAACTTCACCCCGAAAGCGAACTATTTGGATCGTTTTGCAGAACGTTTGGGCGTGAGTGTAGCGAATTTACTGTTTCAAGCCAGTGCCAACAACGTGATGAAGTAAACGATGCTTTGAATCAGTTTAGTCTCTCCTGCTAGTAATCAAGTATCAAAGCTGCTTTAAAGAAAGCCACCAACCCCCTAAAGGGGGCTAAACCTAAAGAATCTTGTCTTTAAAGTCCCCTTTAGGGGATTTAGGGGCTTCTTTAAGTTTAGGAGTTACGCAGTTGAATCGGTAACTGTTTGATTTTACTAGAAACACGATTGTGCAGCGCACAATACTAACTCATTGTAAATAAAAGAATTAGTGTTTCAACTGCGTAACTCCTAAAGTTGTTAAAAAATACTTTGGGAGTCTCATCGGATCGAGGGAAATTTAAGATTATTGCAGTTGTTGAGATTGTTGAATCTCTCCAGCCGCATGAGGCTATTAGACCTGCTAGGTTTTTAAAACCTAGCAGGTCTTGAGTCCAGTCCTTAAATTTCTCACGTGGAAGCATGGGAACGAGATAAGCATTTATTAAACAACCGCATAACTTCTCAAGCTCTTTAAACCAGCCTTTAACGAATTTAGGGGCGGAATTAAAAACCCTTACAATAAGCGTTGATACAACTGAATATATTGTTGCGCACTATTCGACCAACTCACATCATAAGCCATCGCTTGCTCTTGCACGGTTTGCCACATTTCAGGACTGCGATACACCAATAAGGCACGTTGCACACAGCGCAATAATTCTTCATCTTTTTCAAACACGAAACCCGTGGCAATGCCTTGGTCTAAATGTGCAGGAGTTGTATCGACCACACTATCGGCTAAACCGCCCGTTTTACGCACAATCGGCAACGTGCCATAGTGCATACTGTACATTTGATTTAGCCCACAAGGTTCAAAACGCGAGGGCATCAGGAAAATATCCGCCGCCGCCTCAATTTGATGCGCCAAGGCTTCGTTATAACCAAAAGTGACGCTCACTTTTTGCGGCAATTGCGCAGCAAAATGCTGTAACTGCATTTCTAAAGCTTTATCGCCACTGCCCAATAACACCAATTGCGCCCCTTCATTCAAGATTTCGGGCAAAATCGACAGCACTAAATCCACGCCTTTTTGATAAGTCAGGCGGGTAATCATGCCGATTAAGGGCTGTTTAGGATGATAACTTAAGCCTAATTTCTCGCATAAAACCCGTTTATTTTCGGTTTTGTCAGCCAGTGTTTTAAAACTATAATTTTTGAATAAATGGGTGTCGGTTTCGGGATTCCATTCATCGGTATCCACCCCGTTAATAATGCCTGTCAATTGTTCACGGCGACTTGCCAATAAGCCCGCCAAACCATAGCCAAAATCAGGATGTTGAATTTCTCGCGCATAGGTGGGACTGACGGTGCTGATCGCATTGGCATAGGCTAAACCCGCTTTCAGAAAAGACAACGCGCCGTAATATTCCACGCCGTGCATCTGATAACTGTGTGGCGGCAAGTCTAATTCTGCCAATAAATGTGCAGGGAACACGCCTTGATATGCCATGTTATGAATACTAATCACCGTTTTTGCAAAATGCGGCATTTGCGCCAAATACGCAGGGGTTAAACCCGTTTGCCAATCATTACAATGAATTATCTGCGGCTTAAAATCAAAACAATGGCTTGCAAATAAGGCAGCTAATTTAGATAAAGCGGCAAAGCGTTGGGCGTTGTCGTGCCAATCATGCCCGTGTTGGTCTTGATAAATGCCACCGTCACGCATAAATAACTGCGGACAATCCAGCACGTACACGGGCAATTTTGTGTCACCGAGCATTTGCCCTTCTAACAAGCGCATCGTGGGCAAATGTGGCAGTAACTTGATATTATCATGAATAATTTTTAGCGAAAGCGTTTTTAAAACCGCAGGATAACCGGGTAATAATAAACGCACATCGACACCTGCCTGACACAAGGCACGGGGCAGTGCGTAACTAATATCCCCCAAGCCGCCTGTTTTCACTAAGGGATAGGCTTCGGATGTGGCAAAAAGCACAGCTAACATAAGGCTTCCCCCTTGTTAAGACGTTATGGAAATCGCTTGATAGCGTAATTGTTGTAATAAGTAAGGTAAAAATTGTTGGCTGACTTGGTCTACACTGGAGTTTATTCCATAGTCATGTAATTGATTGACTTGTAAATCTTTATAACCGCAAGGATTAATGCCTGAAAATGGACTTAAATCCATATTCACATTTAAACTGAGTCCGTGATAACTACAGCCTCGGCGAATTCTCAAACCTAAGGCAGCGATTTTTTTCTCATTGGCATAAACCCCCGGCGCGTGTTCACGGCGCACAGCATGAATTTCGAGGGCGGCTAAATAGTCAATAATTGCCTGCTCTAAATCTGTGACCAGTTGGCGCACGCCCCAGCCACGGCGTTTAATATCCATCAGGATGTAAACAACCAACTGCCCAATCCCGTGATAAGTGACTTGTCCGCCGCGATCAATGCGATGAATCGGAATATCGCCCGTGTTGAGTAAATGCTCGGGCTTGCCCGCTAAACCCAGGGTATACACGGCGGGATGTTCGACTATCCAAATTTCATCCACGGTTTCGGGGGTGCGTTGGTCAGTAAAGTGGTGCATCGCTTGATACAC
>JBDKHS010000363.1:0-5200 GCA_039797505.1 Pseudomonadota bacterium
TAATCCGCGCCAATAATTTTTCTGGTTTTTGAGTGGGATAGCCCATGCGTTCATATTTCGACATTTGCCCACCCGCAGGAATATCATCCCACCAATCATTCGGCAAATGCCCTTTTAAATATACTTCAAATGCTTTGCCTTTGAACGGAATGCCCTTGCTACGGGTTTCTGCATAACGCCGCCGTTCCAAAGTCAGTGCGTCATAATCAATCAGCACATCGGCTTTATTGAAGGTAAACAACGCGGTTTTAGAATAGCGAAAAATGGTATCGTGTTTGCTGGGGAAATATTTTTTGGTGTTCGATGGGCTTTTATAGCACCAGATGATTTCATTGCGGAAATTTTGAATCCCGAAAATCGGGTCTAAAATCTGTACTCTGATATAGGCATTGGCGTGATGGTCACAATGTAAAAATAGTGAGCCTGTGGGTTTTAAGACGCGGTACATTTCTTGAACCCGTAATTTCAGCCAACTGATATATTCCTCAATCCCCCCCGCCCACTTGTCGCTAAAGCTGCGCACCTCGCCCGCATCGCCCCAGACCACACTGTAATGGCGATTAGAAAAAAAGGGCGGGTCCAAATAAATCAAATCCACACAGGCATCAGGCAGGCTGCGTAACAGTTCTAAATTATCGCCCAGCAGTAAACTATTAGTTTGCAGCACTGCGTTGTGCATTCTTCATGCGATAATACAAGCCCATTTCTGTCCCTTTCACCACTTCTAACAGCCCTTTCACAATAATCGGGTCATAAGTAAATGGAATTTCTTGATTAGTATACACTTCGACAATGCCCTCAACCCCCGCAGGTAAGCAATAGAAACAGCTCGGTGCGTTGGTGCTTAATAAAAAATGTTGTTGCTTTTCATCATTTTCCAAAGGCATCATAAAACCTTGTAATTTAACATCTTTTCCATTTAAGGCAAGAATATCTTTATCAAATTCAGGTTGTCCATACTTTATGGTCACTTTTCCCAAGGTTTTCCATGAAACTACGCCAGGTAAATCGGGTAAATTATTGGGATTGCTCACGGGCGTGGTGTTCGCTTGATTAATAATAATTTTAAGTTGCGCAACCAAACCTTGTGCGCTGGTGACAGAAATCACATCCGATCCGACTACATTCGCCAGCAAAATCGTGCTGACCTGTCCGTCTTGATCGGTCGCACTTTGATCATCGCTAAAACCGTTACCTTTTTGAGAATTGAAGGTGAGCATTTCATTGATAATGCCATCGCCCACGCTGTTTTCCAACGTTGCCCGCAATTCTACGGTGTCGCCTGCGTTCAAGCGCAATTCCTGAAGATTCCAGCCCGCCAAACTCGGCACATCTAAATGCAATTTTACCGAGCTTTTTGGCTCACTCCCTTCAGGTATTTTTTTCCCCGAATGCACAGGCGGCGGGTCATCGCCACAGGCAACCAGCGCGAGGCAAAGCGAAATAATTAGCGGAAAATGGACGACTTTTGACATAAGAATCACTGCGAATGATGATGTGTTATTGTAGCGTTTTCTGGCTATTTTGTCTTAACCTGTGAAAAAAGCCTGTCATTGGATAATGATAGGACTGGTTTTTTCATGAGCATTTTAGACATAAAGCCCATAATAAAAAATTGGATTTTTCAACTCAGAACTGGCATTATCATTTTTTGGTAATAACTTTTTATTTTAGAGGCTATATAAGCTTCTAAAAATTAATTAAAAAATTCTATCGTTGTGTAAAATAATGACAAAACATTTTGTTTTTGAAGCTAAATTTTGTGCAAATGAGCGCGAAGTCGAAAGTAAATTAATTGTGAGCTATTTATTGCCTGCATTGGGCTATCATATTGACATGTGGCAACAAGAGAAAACCTTTAATCGTTTTCGCTTGGATTTTCTTGCAATTCCCCAAGGAGAAAACTTTAGTAATCAATTAATTATTGAAGCAAAACATCCTGATAAAAATTTAAACGAGTGCACTGCACAACTCAATGAATATCTATTAACAATTAAGATTAAGTACGGATTATTAACGAATGGGCGCGAAATAAGAATTTATGAAACCCATGAAAATAAAGTGCGACTTATTTTTAATTGTTATGTGAATCAGCTTGAACACAAGCTTGCAGAAATTAAAGCCTTAATTGGGCGAGAACGGCTTTCTTTATCCCTTTTTTCCACAGCTTATAGAGACAAACATTCAATGAAAGTTATTGCTATTTATCATAATAAAGGCGGCGTTGGGAAAACCACGACCGTGGTCAATCTTGCCGCTATTTTGAGTAAACAAGGTAAAAAAGTCTTGGTTATTGATATGGATAGCCAAGCTAATACCACTTTTGCCACGGGTTTGGTCAATTTTGGCGATGAGGATAAAGACACCCTGAAAGATAACAATATCTATCATCTATTACGCTACGATGAGTTGTTTCCCATTGCCAAAGTGGCGAGAAAATCTAAGTTTAGCAGCCATCCGATTGATGTTATTCCGTCGCATATTCACTTGATGAAATATGAGAATGAGTTGAATCAGATTGATTACAGCAAAGTGGTGTTGTTTCAAAAACTCATGGCGATCAAGGATCAATACGACGTGGTTTTGATTGACACACCGCCCTCGCTCAATCTGTATGCACGCATTGCCCTGATTACCACCGATTACTTATTAATTCCGTCCGATTTGAAACCTTTCGCGAATGAAGGTTTGGAAAACGTGAAGGAGTTTGTCAAAGAGATTAACGGGTATCGCAAAATTCTGAGTCGTGCGCCGATTGAAATCCTTGGGGTATTGCCAACTAAGATTTCTACGAATGCGGGCTTTGTTAAAAGCACTTTGCAACAGCGCATGAATATGGTCAAAGAGCGTTATGGAATTGAAGTGCTTAAGGATTATATTATTTTCGAGCGCGATGATCTGGCTAAATGTGTGGAGCACAGTATTGACATGGGTGATTTGGAATTAACCGATCCGCGTGCCATTAGCGATTACAAACCTAATTCCAAAGCGGTGGAAGAGTTTGAAAATCTGGCGCGTTTCATCACGCAACGCATAGGATTAGACCAATGAATCGTCTTTCGCCTGCCATTGTTTTGGTCAAAAAAATACAGTGTGTCTTTCCGCGTCAACAACACAGTGAGGCTGCCATTGAAGCAGGGGCGCAGTTAATTTTGCAACTTGGTGGCGTGATCACGCCCTTAATTTTGCGCAGAGAAGGGATTTATGCTTATCAGTTAGTGTCGGGCACATTGGAATATTATGCGGCATTGCGAGCTAAAGAACTGGATTTGGCGCAGGCAGAAACTATCAATGCTTACATCATTGAGGAAAATGAAGCCAGCATTTTGGAACAAATTAAATTGTTCCGTTCTGAAAAAACTCAATTCCCTGAGATTGATAACATGAACACCGTGCTCAACGAATTTGACAAGGCTTCCGCTGCATTTTCCATAGGTGTATTACAACAAGTTCAGGCGTTAATTGCGAGTGAACTTGATAAATTTAAGGCTGCATTCGCCCGTAAAATTATTGTGCAGAAAGTTGTGGATTCAATTCCAGAAGTTGTGGTGACAGAACCCGTGATTGAACTGCCTGAAGTTATTGAAGTCAGTGCGCCTGAAACTGTGGTGATTATTGCGCCAGAAATCACACCATCCAAACCCGCCCCCAAAACCACACGGCGTAAGAAGGTCGTTGTCACCGCCGCGCCACCTGTTGCCGTAGAGCCTGAATTAAAGCCCAGCAATTCCGTAGAAAGCTGGTTATCTCGTCTAAACAGCTTGCCTGAAAAAGAATTGTATTTAATTCTGACGCATCAAAAGGTGAAAAACAGCCTCATCAGTGAGTTGGCAAGTAATAGACCCTTTGCCAGTGAAACCGATATGACGAAGATCAAAGGAGTGGGTGGGGCAACACTGAACAAAATTAAACAGGCTGTAATGGCTTAGATTTTTAGCCTGTCATTTTTTTGACAAAGGGAACAGGGAAAGCTTTTCTCGTTCCCAAGTGTCACTTCACTGCCATTAGGTTAAACATAAAGCAAGATAATATGCGGGTTTGGATCCCTTCTTTGAAACAGGAAGGCGGGGGGGAGAATTTAAGATCGTAGGAGTGACGCAGTTGAATTAATAACAAGCTTTATCAAGCTTAGGATGTATAAGCGTAGCGTCATACATCTTAAACCTAGGACCCTAGTTAGTCGGGGTTTGTAACCCCGACTGGAACATTTGAGAACGTCAGAACGAGCCGAAAGATTGCGGTGCAGGTTACAATTATGCGCCAGCTAATGGCGCATCAATCGGGATTAACCGTTGTTACTTGAATGATGCGCTTCGTTCCTCAGTACATCCTATTGGCACTGGTGATTTTACCAAAATGTTTTGACGGGATAACGCCGAATTAATTCATCAGACGTTAAAATAACCAAATCATGTTCTAATGCCTGACAGATTAGCATACGGTCAAACGGGTCTCGATGATAATCTGGTAAAGTTAATAAATGTTGCAATACTGTCTCAGATAAAGGCAAAGTTTCAATGCTGTAAATAGCACGTTGCTGTTTCACAAATGCAAGTGGCACATCAGGCAAGGGTAGTTTACCTAGCTTGTGCTTGACCGTAATTTCCCAGACTGAAACAACACTGAGATAGACCTCGTTTGCTATCTCAGTAAAGATTTCTTTTACACCTTCGGAAAGCTCTGGCGCGTCATGTGTCAGCCATAAAAAAGTGCAGGTGTCTAATAGCACTTTCATCAGGCTTTTCCCTCAAATCCCTCAAGCTCTTCTTCAGACAAATTGTCAAAAAAACTGTTCGGAACAGCAAATTGTCCTTTCAGAAGTCCTATTGGACGTTTGTGAGTAGTTTTTTTAGGTTGTGATTGAACAACCAACAGCACTTCAACATCTTGATTTGCTAAAGTTAAAGGTAATTGAGATTGTAGGCGTAAAATGCCTTGTGCATCAACAAACGAGGTTAGTTGAAAGGTTTGCATTTTGACCTCCGTAGTAGATTGTTGATGAAGATTTTAGTCGTACAGCTTAGGTTTTACTATCCTTGATACGAAAAAACCTTCTAGGTTTTCAAAATCTAGTCACCATACATTTTACGTTTGCTAGCTAGTCGGGGTTTGTAACCCCGAGTGGAACATTTGAGAACGTCAGAACAAGCTGAAACGTTACGGTGCAGGTTACAAACCTGCACCAGCATAATAGGATGTG
>JBDKHS010000364.1:0-2793 GCA_039797505.1 Pseudomonadota bacterium
TCCCCTTTAGGGGATTTAGGGGCTTCTTTAGCGGTTAATGCCTATTTGATGACACGCCCTGGCATTACAGACAATTTTAATCATGCTCTTGATCATGTCCTCTCAGTCTATTTTTAAAGTAGCTTTACTATCACATGCCGCTTAACAAGGCAGTTTAACAGCGATTGCACTATAATAATGCAACAACCCAATACGCCCCTAAAAGTTACCAGAAAATTTTTAAAAATAGCTTATATAATACAAATAATTAGCATGAATTTTTATTAGGCATAAATATTGCCTAGCCTGTCATTACGCCACCCAATGGACTAAGGCATGATTCCAGCAGCCACCGCACAATACCTGATTGAATATTTAAGTACCGCAATTTTATGGATTGATAAAGACTTACAACTACAATCCATGAATCCTGCGGCAGAAAATCTTTTAGAACTCAGTGCTAAACAAGCCTACGGTCTCAAAATTGATGAGTTATTTCCGCACAGTGGTTTAAATAATAAAGTGCTCCGCAAAATGCTGAAAAAGCGATGCTCCATGATTGAGCGCGGAATGCCCTTGCACCTGCACAGTGCACGCTCAATTTTAGTGGATTGCTGCATCACGCCCTTGCAAGATGAAATCTATGGCAACAGCTTGCTGGTCGAACTCACCCAAGTAGACCAACATCTGCGCATCACCCGCGAAGAAAACCTACTCTTACAACAACAAGCTACCCGTAACATGGTGCGCGGGCTTGCCCATGAAATAAAAAATCCCTTGGGAGGATTGCGCGGGGCGGCACAATTGCTGGAGCGTGAATTGCCGAATCCTGATTTACGCGAATACACCCATATTATTATTGGGGAAGCGGATCGGCTGCAAAATTTAGTGAATCGAATTTTATTGCCCAACACTTTGTTACACAAAGGCATGATTAATATTCACCAGATTTTAATGCGAGTGCGTCAATTAATTCTGTCGGAGGCAGGGGAAGGCATCAAAATTATTACTGACTTTGATCCCAGCATTCCCGAACTGTACGCCGACGCGGATCAGATGATTCAAGCCGCACTGAATATTATCCGCAACGCCGTGCAAGCCATGCAAAATTACGGCACGATTGAAGTACGTACCCGTGTGCAACGTCAAATGAATCTCGGCAGCAAACGCCATAAATTGGTGATTCGCATCGATGTCACCGACAACGGCCCTGGCATTCCTGCCAATATGATCGATCAAGTATTTTATCCGCTGGTGACAGGACGCGCTGAAGGCACAGGCTTAGGCTTATCCATTGCCCAATCGCTGATTAATCAACACGGCGGTTTAATTGAATGCAGCAGCCAACCGGGTGAAACCGTGTTTACAATTTGGCTGCCCGTGGAGCATAAAGATGAAAAACTGTGAACAAGCTTGGGTGATTGACGATGATAAATCAATTCGCTGGGTCTTGGAAAAAGCCCTGACTCAAGCAGGCATTCAAGTCAGTTGCTTTGACAGCGCAAATAGCATTCTTGCCAAACTTAACCAAATGACTCCGAAAGTCATCGTCACCGATATTCGGATGCCGGGCATGGATGGCTTGGGCTTGTTGGAGAAATTGCAACAATACCACCCACAAATCCCTGTGATTATCATGACGGCGTATTCTGATTTAGAAAGCGCAGTCTCTGCTTATCAAGGCGGCGCATTTGAATATTTGCCCAAGCCTTTTGACGTGGATGATGCCGTCGATTTGGTGCGGCGGGCGATGCAACGCAGTCAAGAAAGTGCTGAGCCTGCGGAAGCTTATGTACAAACCAGCGAAATTATTGGTTCAGCCCCCGCGATGCAAGAAGTGTTTCGTGCGATTGGACGCTTGTCGCGTTCTAATATCACGGTGTTAATCACAGGTGAGTCGGGCACAGGTAAAGAACTCGTTGCCCACGCTTTGCACCGCCACAGTTTGCGGGCAGGACATCCGTTTATCGCTTTGAATACGGCTGCAATTCCTAAAGAATTATTAGAATCTGAATTGTTTGGACATGAACGCGGGGCTTTCACAGGCGCGTTGACGCAACGGCGCGGACGTTTTGAACAAGCGGATCGTGGCACACTGTTTTTAGACGAAATTGGCGATATGCCCGCCGAGCTGCAAACCCGTTTATTGCGGGTGTTGGCTGACGGCACGTTTTTCCGTGTGGGGGGACATATTCCGCTGAAAGTCGATGTGCGAATTGTTGCCGCCACTCATCAAAATTTAGAGCAACGCGTACAACAAGGCAGTTTTCGCGAAGATTTATATCACCGTTTAAATGTGATTCGGATTCATTTACCGCCGTTGCGGAAACGGGGCGAAGATATTCCTGCCTTAACTCGCCATTTTTTAGTGTCAGCGGCGCAAGAATTGGGGGTAGAACCCAAAACTTTGCATCCTGAAACTGAGCGTTATTTAATGCAGTTGGAATGGGCGGGCAATGTGCGCCAGTTGGAAAATACTTGTCGCTGGTTGACGGTGATGGCGGCGGGACAAGAAATTTTATTGGAAGATTTGCCGCCAGAATTACGCGCTCAAAATACAAATACGGGTGAAGTCTCTGCCAATTGGGAGCAAAGTTTGCGGCAATGGGCAGAGCAACGTTTTAATGCAGGCGCGGAGGCTTTGTTAGATGAAGCTTTGCCGCGTTTTGAAATGATTATGGTTGAAGCCGCACTAAAACAAAGCGGTGGACATCGGCAAGATGCGGCTAAATTGCTGGGTTGGGGTCGAAATACTTTAACGCGGAAAATTAAAGAGTTGGGGATGAGTGAGGGTGAAGAATAATTTTTAAATCA
>JBDKHS010000365.1:0-3125 GCA_039797505.1 Pseudomonadota bacterium
ATTCAGAGGATATTATGGGTATTGGTATTTCAGAATTATTATTAATTTTGGCGATTGTGGTCGTGTTATTTGGCACGAAGAAACTGCGTGATGTCGGCGGCGACTTAGGCTCGGCAATTCGGAGTTTCCGTAAATCCATGAACGAAGGCGAACAAGAAGGTTTCCCTTCCAAAACGGCTGAGCCAAAGCCTGTGAATTCAGACGCTGCGAAATCGCAAGATAAAATTTCCTAAAGCGTTTTTGTAAGGACACACCATGTTTGATGTCGGTTTTTGGGAATTATGTTTGGTAGGCGTGGTTGCCTTGCTGGTGTTTGGACCTGAACGCCTGCCTGGTATGGCGCGAAATGTGGGTTTGTGGATTGGGCGACTTCGCCATTTAATGAATACCGCCCGCGAAGATTTCGACCGTGAATTGCGCTTGCAGGAATTACGTGAACTGCAACAAAGTTTACAACGTCCTGAAAATAATCCGCTGCAACAAGTGGTGCAAGAAGCGAAGGCAGGTTTAAGCATTGCTCCCGAAACTGCGAAACCCACCGAAAATAGCATTGCACCGCCACCTTCAATTCCCGCGCCCACGGCATCAATCCCGTCGGAAAAAGTATGAATAGCACGCCTCCTCCTTCCGAAGGAGAAATGTCCCTGATTGAGCATTTGTTAGAATTACGCAGCCGCTTGCTGAAAATCGTGTTGGCAGTCTGCGCAATTTTATTAATTTTGCTGCCGTTTTCTAATGAATTATTCGCGGTGCTGTCCAAGCCTCTCATGGCATTAATGCCCGCAGGGGCGCAGATGGTGGCGATTGATGTTGCCTCGCCCTTCTTTATTCCCTTGCGCTTAACTTTAGTTGCAGCGGTCTTCGTTGCCATGCCTGTGGTGCTGTATCATCTGTGGGCCTTCGTCGCACCAGGTTTATACAGCCACGAGAAAGAATTAATTTTCCCCTTGTTAATTGCCAGCACCGCCCTATTTTATATCGGGGTGTTGTTTGCGTATTACGTGGTGTTTCCTTTGGTGTTTGGCTTCATGATTAGCACCACGCCACAAGGGGTGGCGATGATGACCGACATCGGACGCTATTTAGACTTTGTGCTCACGGTGGCGTTTGCGTTTGGGGTGGCATTTCAAGTGCCGATTCTCACCATTGTGCTGGTGTGGATGGAAGTGGTTACGCCCGAATCTTTAACCGAAAAACGTCCGTATATCGTTGTCTTAGCGTTTATTATCGGCATGATTTTGACCCCGCCCGATGTGATTTCACAAACTTTACTCGCTGTACCCATGTGGTTATTATTTGAGGCTGGTTTAGTATTTTCGCGCCTCGTGTTGAAGAAAAAGCAGCGTCGTGCCGCTATTCCAGATCACAGTTTGCCTAGCGATTATCGTCCGTTGACTCCTGAAGAAATGGACGCACAATTAAACTTTGAAAGTGACGATAAACCGAAATCTTAACAACTAATAGGGAAATATGATGCACTTAGAGAAAGACATTGAGAAAACTATCTTTGCCAGCCGTTGGTTACTCGCCCCTTTATACTTGGGTCTAGTGTTTACCCTGTTTGCCTTGATGTTGAAGTTTTTCCAAAAATTCACCATCATGATTTTCAAATTTTGGGATGCTGAAACCACCGATTTTATTTTATTAATTCTCGGTTTAGTGGATGTGGTGCTGATTGCCAATTTACTGCTGATGATTGTGTTCAGTGGTTATGAAAATTTCGTGTCCAAAATTGACACCGTTGAAGGACATGTTGACCGTCCTGAGTGGATGGGAAAAATCGATTATTCTGCCTTAAAAATTAAAGTATTAGGCTCTATCGTAGCGATTTCTTCAATTGACTTATTGAAAGCTTTCTTCAGTATTCACACCATGGATAAGAATGATGTGGCTTGGATGGTGGGAATTCATTTAACGTTCGTGGTGTCTGGGGTATTGTTTGCGGTAATGGAAAAAGTTTCTCATTCCAGTCACACCCCCCATGTTCCTAAAATTATTCCTCCCAACAGTCATTAATCACCCTGTGCTGGGTTGGTAATCATATGCAACTCAGCACGGAAGAGCACCATGCAAGACCACGAACTGCTGCGTTACAGCCGCCAAATTTTACTCCCCCAAATTGATATTATTGGACAGAATAAACTCGCCGCCGCCACCGTGATGATTATCGGGCTGGGCGGTTTGGGGTCGCCTGTTGCTATGTATTTGGCGGCAGCAGGCGTGGGACATTTAATCTTAGTCGATGCCGATCAAGTCGAACTATCCAATTTACAACGCCAAATCGTGCACAGCACCGCTAACATTGGTAAAGATAAAGTCGAGTCTGCCAGCATGTGTTTAACTGCCTTAAATCCTTTGGTAAAAATCATGACTGTTCCACAGCGCTTTGAAAATCCTGCGCTGTTTGAAGACTATTTAAAACAATGCACGGTATTGGTGGATGCAAGTGACAATTTTGAAACGCGATTTACTTTGAATCGGGTTTCGCAACACTACAAAATTCCTTTAGTATCTGGCGCGGCAGTGCGGTTTGTGGGACAAGTTTCAGTATTCAATCCGAAAATTCCTGATAGTCCTTGTTATCATTGCCTGTATCCTGACGAAGACGAAGCGGCTGAAACTTGTAGTCAAACAGGTGTACTTTCACCCTTGTTGGGCGTGATTGGCAGCATTCAAGCCACTGAAGTTTTAAAAATTATCACGGAAATTGGGGAAACTTTGTGCGGACGCTTATTAATGTTCGATGCCGAAGCCTTGCGCTGGCGCACTGTGAATGTGCTGAAAGACCCCGCTTGTCCCGTTTGTGCAAGTTCTCAATTATGACAAATCAAATAAAAATTCCCGCTGTGTACATGCGTGGCGGTACGAGTAAAAGAAGCCCCTAAATCCCCTAAAGGGGACTTTTCAAAGATAAAGTCTTTTCGGTTTAGCCCCCTTTAGGGGGTTGGGGGCTTTCTTTAAAGCAACTTTGGGACTCTCCTCGGGATTGGGGGCTTCTGTAAATACAGTTTTTTTCACAAAATACAGAATTGTGGTAAATTTTCCCATTATTCGGTATGATATTTTTGATTTTTAACAACAACCTGAGGATGTTAAATGAAATTTGTTTCATTGACCACGTTATT
>JBDKHS010000366.1:0-4033 GCA_039797505.1 Pseudomonadota bacterium
GAAAATAAAGCAGTTCAGTTGGGTTGCCAGCCCAACCTACGAGGTTAATTAATTCAAAAAGCTTTATCAAGCGTAGGGTGGAATAGGCGCAAGCCGTATTCCACCGCAGTAATACAGTTACAGATTCAACTGCGTAACTCCTATAATTTTAAAATAAGCTATTAAATAAACAATGAGTTATATTTTTTAAAGCTCTTTTAAGGGGGTAATAAAGAAATTTAGATGTGATACTTCTGTAATTAACAGCTTGTTTTCTCTATTTAATTTCGTCGTACTCAGGTTAAGGTAAATTTGGGACAAGGAAGAGCTGAAAGTTTAATAAATTCAGATTATTAAAGACGTTACAAAGGTCTTGGATCCAGCGTAATGAGGACTGACCGTGCTACTCTGCCAGTCCTTAAACTCCCCTTAAGACTCAATACGATAATTGGGGGATTCTTTGGTAATGGTCACATCATGCACATGACTTTCACGCACGCCCGCAGACGTGACTCGCACAAATTGCGGCTTGGTGCGCATTTCATCCAAGTTGTGACAGCCCGTATACCCCATGCTAGAACGTAAGCCACCTAATAATTGATGCACTACGCCCAGCAAACTGCCTTTATACGGCACGCGCCCTTCAATGCCTTCTGGCACAAGTTTTTCCACTTCGTCAGTGTCTTGGAAATAACGATCTTTCGAGCCGTGGGCTTGTGCCATCGCGCCGAGTGAACCCATGCCGCGATAAGATTTATAAGAACGACCTTGATAAAGTTCGACTTCGCCGGGGGCTTCTTCCGTGCCTGCCAACAAGCCGCCAATCATCACTGAATACGCACCCGCTGCAATCGCTTTGGCAAAATCGCCTGAGTAGCGAATACCACCATCTGCAATCAAAGGAATACCTGTGCCTTTCAAAGCTTCTGCCACATTAGAAATTGCAGTGATTTGTGGCACGCCGACACCTGCCACGATTCGCGTGGTACAAATTGAACCAGGACCAATGCCCACTTTAACCGCATCTGCGCCTGCTTCTGCCAAGGCTTTAGCGGCTGCGCCCGTGGCGATGTTGCCGCCGATCACCTGAACGTGTGGATAGGTTTGTTTGACCCAGCGTACTTTGTCTAACACGCCTTGAGAATGTCCGTGTGCGGTGTCAACCACCACCACATCAACCCCCGCTTCAACTAAAGCCGCGACCCGTTGATTAGTATCATCGCCCGTACCGACGGCTGCGCCCACGCGTAAACGTTCATGATGGTCTTTGCAAGCGAAGGGTTTTTCCGTCGCTTTTTGAATGTCTTTGACGGTAATCATGCCGCGCAATTCAAAGGCATCATTGACCACTAAGATTTTTTCAATGCGGTGGGTGTGTAATAAGTGTAAAACTTCTTCACGATCCGCGCCTTCTTTCACCGTCACCAAGCGTTCTTTCGGGGTCATGATGCGGGAAACGGGGCTGTCATAATGGGTTTCAAAACGCAGGTCGCGGCTAGTGACAATACCTACTAACAGACCTTTATCGACAATGGGCACGCCCGAAATATTGTGTGCGCGCGTGATGGCTAAGACTTCACCAATGCTGGCATTGGGCGTGCTGGTGATGGGGTGATTAATAATGCCACTTTCAAATTTTTTGACCATCCGCACTTGGCGAGCCTGTTCTTCGATGGTCATGTTTTTGTGGATGATGCCGATGCCGCCTTCCTGTGCCAAAGCAATTGCCAGACGTGCTTCCGTAACGGTATCCATCGCTGCTGAGACAAGCGGAATATTCAGAGTGATTTCGCGCGTCAATTGGGTGCGGAGTTTGACTTGTTTAGGCAACACCGTGGAATGGGCTGGTAGAAGCAGAACATCATCAAAAGTGAGAGCTTCTTGAATGATACGCATGATGGATTCCATCTAGTTCAGTAAAAAAACGGGTCATTAGACTACAAATATAGAGCACTAATTCATGAAGAAACTGTGGAGCTTTCAGGTTTTTGACCTGTAGAGAAACGTGTCAGAATGTGGTTTAACACGCCGAATATTTTTAGAGATAACTTTTGATTATAACTTATTCATTCGATGATTACAAAGTAAATCAAGTCTGCTTAAGAAGTGTCATTAATGAAGCGAAAGGGGCTTACACATAATCCCCTAGGGTTAAAGGCAAGATCACGATAAATGTCAATACAACCTAGTATTAACTATCCAAGTTTAGGTAAAATAGACGGTGTCTCAAACAGAGCTAACAGTGTTGGCTGTGCGCGTGGTGTTCCTCACTAGGGACGGGTATGGATTGTGAAACCTCTATCAAGACACGCGCCACTGTTATACACTGCCAAAGTGCGCTGTGGATACGCATGTTGTAGCGTGAAGTTTCACCACTTCACGGGCGAGGTTTGTTGCCAAACACTCCACCGTTACCTAACAGTAACAGTCGTTCAACCCTTCGCTTTAGCGAACCTAATGAGGAAAATCTATGAGCACTCATACGGTCACGATTACCGATAATAAAACGGGTAAATCTTTTGAATGCCCAGTTAGAGATGGCGTTCACGGTCAATCAGTTATTGAATGCCAAGCTTTAGCCAAAGAATTAGACATGTTCACCTTCGATCCCGCCTTCATGACCACTGCAAGTTGTGAAAGTAAGATCACTTTCATTGACGGTGACAAGGGTATTTTATTACATCGTGGCTATCCAATTGACCAATTGGCAGAACAAAGCAGCTATTTAGAAGTCTGCTATTTGATGCTCTACGGTGAATTACCCACCAAGACGGAGATGGAAAACTTTACCCAAGACATTTATCGTCACACGATGTTAAATGAAGGCTTGTTAAAGTTTTACAATGGTTTTAGACACGATGCACATCCGATGTCGATGTTAGTTGGCGTGGTCGGCGCAATGTCCAGTTATTATCATGATTCTATGGACATTAGAAACCCCGAACACCGCAACCTGTGCGCCTTACGCTTAATTGCTAAGATGCCCACGATTGCAGCCAGCAGCTACAAATATCTGATTGGTCAACCTGCAGTTTATCCTCGTAATGATTTAGGCTACGTCGAAAACTTCCTGCACATGATGTTCTCCGTGCCTGCTGAAGATTACAAGTTCAATCCTACTGCTGTAAAAGCATTAGAAACCATGTTAATTCTTCACGCTGACCACGAACAAAATGCCAGTACCTCCACGGTACGTTTAGCAGGCAGCTCTAACGCCAATCCTTTTGCTTGTATCGCAGCAGGCATTGCAACCCTCTGGGGACCTGCACACGGTGGCGCAAACGAAGCTGTGATTCGCATGTTGCAAGAAATCAAATCTCCTGCAAATGTTGAAGACTACATCGCAAAAATCAAAGACAAAGACAACAGTGCACGCCTCATGGGCTTTGGTCACCGCGTTTACAAAAACTTTGATCCTCGCGCTACCATCATTCGTGGCATCTGCCATAAATTGTTGGAAGAAATGGATACCTCGGGTCAACAACAAGACATGTTTGAAATCGCTATGCGTTTAGAAGACATCGCCTTGAAAGATGATTACTTCATCCAACGTAAACTCTATCCTAACGTCGATTTCTACTCAGGCATCATCCTCAGTGCCTTAGGCATTCCTATGAACATGTTCACCGTGATGTTTGCGATGGCACGTACCGTAGGCTGGATTGCTCAATGGATGGAAATGATTGAAGACCCCAGCACCAAGATTGGTCGTCCTCGTCAATTGTACGTTGGCGCAGCCAAGCGTGACTTTATCCCCACTGACAAACGCTAATTGATTTAGTTTTTGTGAAGTGTGACACTCTCCTCGGGTTTTGAGGGGAGTGTTATTTCAAACCTGTTTTAATATTTCCCTGTAGACGTATCTGTTATTCTGATTTACCCTATTCTTGCCTATCAGCCCCACCGCACTATAGAGATAGGTACTGTATTCGCAACATGCAGATTTTCTGAAAATAATCAATTATAAAACTGGAGGATTTATGTCTAATCGTGAAGTGGTCATTCTCAGTGGCGTTAGAACGGCAATCGGTGATTACGGCGGTTCTTTAAAAGA
>JBDKHS010000367.1:0-3566 GCA_039797505.1 Pseudomonadota bacterium
AACTCTTGAATATCAAGACGATTGCTTAGCCTTTGGAACGTTGAGGCACTGGGTGCTTTACCGCGTGGCAATGGTATCTGGCTTGCCAATAATGCCCTGTGGTTCTTTGCAAAACGCGCCATCGCATTGAAACTTGTATACCCACACATCATGCTCATTATCATGATGACTAGGGTGGGTGTTTGTTGATGACGTTTGACTTAGCCCTCACCTTTAGGGGGTTGGGGCGCAGTTAAGATTCAAATCTTCCGCATTCCACTACCTTGCATACAGGCTACTGCCTGTTAAGGCTTAATTGATGACACGCCCTAGTTGTAGGTGCGAATTTATTCGCATGCATTTTTAATTCGAGAGCGTTGTGCGAATAAATTCGCACCTACAATCAGCTCAGTCTCGCAAACTTAGCTTAAAATTAAGATTCCAAATGGGTTCTATAAAAATATTTCATTCCTGCTTGAACTACCCAATCACGAGTTTTCCATGAATTCCCGCTTCGACACCCAACAGCCCTTGGCTTTAAACTTACGTGCCTCACCCGCTTTTGTACTGGGTTTTGGTGCAATTTTACTGAGTACGCTGATTTTATTATGGAATTTACCACTGTCACCGCCGATATTTTGGCTATTAACTGTGATCACGCTGGGCTGGGGCGGGCATACTTTGGAACATTATGGCTATTATCGAAAACATCCCTTGCGGAATGCTTGCTTATTAGAAAAGCAATTGAAGCTTGCGAATGGCACACGGGTCGAGATTGACCCGCGCAGTTTTACCCATCCGCTGTTTATTTTTTTGTGCTGTCGTTTGGAAAATAAGACGCTGCAATTATTTATTTTCGCTGATGCGCTGTTGCCGCCTGTGGAATTTTGGCAATTGCGCCGTCGTGTAGAACAGTTGGTGAAATACTCAATCGAACAATAAGGCAGCGGCGACATTGCGCCCCTCGCCCATCAAAATATTATAAGTGCGACACGCCGCCCGCATATCCATGACTTCCACGCCTAAATTTTCCTTAATGCAAGGCAACAATAAAGCGGGTTTCGGAAACCGCAAACGTGACCCCGTGCCCAATAAAATCAATTCAGGTTTCAAGGCGCACAAAGCGGCAAAATCTTCCACACACAAACTGTCAAAACTGCGCGCTGACCATTGCTGCAATTGCGTCGTCATCACGATTAAGTTTTCACGATAAACCATGTCGTTGATGGTCACGCTGTCGTGGGTGTACGCATTGATAAGATATTGTGTGCCTTCGCTGGCAAGCAGATGAAATTTCATAAGACAATCTCGACAGAAAAAATACTTTTTATTCAGGGACTAACCATTTCGCATTATAACGGCCCGTGCCCTCGACCGACAACAATTCCCATAATTGCGGCAACCATGTCCGAATATTATCCAGAAATTGGAAGGGCGGGTTCACAATTAATAAGCCTGAGCCGTTAAAACGGGTTTGCACGTCGTCGGGATACACGCATAATTCTGCACAAATAATTTTCCTAATTCCCAAACGTTCCACTTTTTGATGAAAGCTTTTCACCAGCGAAGTGGATTTAATCGGATACCAAATCACATACGTGCCTGTTTGCCAACGCAAATACGCATCTTGTAAAGCAGTAAGCACTTGTTGAAATTCATCACGCGCTTCAAAGGCAGGGTCGATTAAAACCAGCCCGCGCTTTTCCACAGGCGGCACGGCACTTTTTAAAACCTTATAGGCATCTTCATGATAAATCTGAATTTGCTGATGCGCCGATAATGCGCCGTGTAAAGACAATACGTCTTCGATATGCAGCTCGCTTAATAACATTCTATCTTGTGGGCGCAGCAATTGTTCCATCAAACAGGGCGAGCCTGCATACCACGATAAACCGTTAGTATTGCCACGTTGTTGATTAAACAACAGTTGTTGTTGCACATATTCGCGTAAGGGTTCAGACAAATTGGGCGCGTTCCACAATTTGGCTATGCCTTGTTGATATTCTTTGGTCAGCTGCGCTTCTTGGGTCTGTAAGTTATACGCGCCAATCCCTGCATGAAGGTCAATATAACAACAGCCTTTGGGCTTACGTTGCAAGGCGTAAATTAATTGAATCAGCAGCGTGTGTTTGAAAACATCTGCAAAGTTGCCAGCATGGTAAATATGTCGATAGTTCATTTGAGCTTTATCAGTGAAGGGCGGGCGTGAAAACGAGGGCTGAGCGTTGGCATTATATGCGACATGGGAGAATTATGTAGATTTTTTGGTGGTGCTAAATAGGTAATGATATTAGGAGTTACGCAGTTGAAACACTAATTCTTTTGTTTACAATGAGTTAGTATTGTGCGCTGCACAATCGTGTTTCTAGTAAAATCAAACAGCTACCGATTCAACTGCGTAACTCCTAGATATTTAGCTTTTCACCCCCTTTTTCAAAAGGGTGTAGGGGAGGAGAGTATCACAATTACTTTTAACTGCGCCCCCAACCCCTAAAGGGGGCTAAACCTAAAAGTTAAAGTAGGTTGGGTTAGCCTAAGCTAACCCAACGAAAATAAAGGAGTTCAGTTGGATTGCCGTTGGCAGCCCAACCTACGAGGCTAAACCTAAAAATTTTTGTCTTTAAAGTCCCCTTTAGGGGATTTAGGGGATTTTTTAGCGGTTAATGCCTATTTGATGACACACCCTAACACACTGGATAGAGGCTTCTTTAAAAAGAATTACCTTGAATAATACTGAGTGAGTCACTATACTAAACGATCTGTAAGGGGGCGATCCTTGGTCTCGACGTGGATTGCGAAGCCTTAGGGGCATGTCGAGGAGCAGATTTCCTCGTAAATCTTATCTGCAAATTATTTAGTTGCCAACGACGACAACTACGCCTTAGCTGCTTAAGACAGCTAACCGGTGACTGGGTTCTGTGCATATACTCCCAACTCATCGGTCGACCCATATATGATCGTGAAGTGAGAAGTCTAGGCTCAACTTCATTAAATTCTGACTAGGCCCACCGTGTTCGATCTTGCCAGTCAGAGCGAAAACGGCTAGTTAAATGACATGGCTACACATGTAGAACCGAGGGTAGAGGATTTGCGGACGCGGGTTCGATTCCCGCCGCCTCCACCAAATTGCAAAGGCTCAGAAATTGTTTCTGAGCCTTTTTTATTGCTTTTGGAACAGTGTTCAGATTTTGAAATTAAGTCCGATATTCTGCATTAATTTTCACATAATCGTATGAAAAATCACAAGTCCAGACATCTTCCAACGCATAGCCCCGCGCCAACAACACACGAATCGTGATTTCTTTTTCCGACATCACCGCTTGTCCTTGGGCTTCGGTGTAACTTGGTGCACGTCCACCATTTTCCACAATGCACACATCGCCTAAATAAATCTTGATTTTATCCAAATCCAGATTGTTTAAACCCGCCCGCCCTACCGCTGCTAAAATCCGTCCCCAATTGGCATCGCTGGCAAAAAACGCAGTTTTGACCAAAGGAGAATGGGCGATAGTGTAAGCCACGTCTAAACATTCTTGCGCGTCTGCGCCTTGTTCAACGCGCACGGTGATAAATTTCGTCGCGCCTTC
>JBDKHS010000368.1:0-2506 GCA_039797505.1 Pseudomonadota bacterium
ATTAATAAGGCGGTTTCCGACAGGCTTAACTCTTCAATTGGGCGATTGAAATAAAACCATGCCGCCATGCCCATGCCGTGAATCGAACGATTGCCATCTTGTCCGAGATAAATTTCATTTAAATAGGCTTCTAAAATTTCTTCTTTGCTGTAATGCCATTCCAGCAACAAAGCCATCGCGGCTTCATTAATTTTGCGGTCAAAAGTGCGTTCAGGCGATAAGAATAAGTTTTTCACCAACTGTTGCGTGATAGTACTGCCACCCTGCACTAATTCGCCTGCTTGCAAGTTTGCCATGCTGGCGCGCACTAAACCTTTGATACTTACACCATAATGTTCAAAAAAGCCACGATCTTCCATAGCTAATAAGGCGTTAATCAAAGATTGTGGCACTTCTTTCAAGCTGACTAAAACACGGTCTTCGTTATCATTGGGATAAATTTTACCGATAATTTTCGGTTCTAAGCGCACCAAGGCAAGATTACGATTGGTCTGCACTTCGGTGACAGATTGCACCGTTTCCCCTTGAAAACGTACCCGAACCATGCGTGATGGCTCGCTCGCGTCCCAGAATTTAAATTCACGGGTTTTAATATAAAGTTCGTTGTCTTTGCGCTGGAATTCGCCTTGATTATACAGTTCGCCACTTTCGCGATAGCCTAAGGCACTCAATTCAATGGTTAAATTTTCAGGCGTAATGCCCATTCCGCTGTAAAGTTCTAAAGGACGCGCATAGACACGGGCGGGGAGTTCCCAACGTTTGCCTTCAAATTGTTCACGCACTCGCGCATCAAGCACGCTGATATGAATGCCCACCGGGATCATTAAAACTAACAACACCAACAACCACCATTTCGTGACTAAAAAACGAAATGCGCCACGAATACGCGAGTGTGCGGCGTGTGAACGCCCAGAGCTTGCGGGTGTCTGACGACTACGGCTGGGTAGTTTTTTCCGTTTGCTAACCATGTTAGTAATTCACTCAATCTTTATAAAACAAAATGTTACATCGAATACCTAGGCAAATGCTTAAGTAAGACGGTTTTGTTATTGATAGTATTATCTTTAGTTAGCAAAGGATACACCATCTTTCGTAAAAAGGTTACTGGCGGTGCTGATTTTTTATAAGCCTTACCCGTGCTTAGCAATATGGAAACGATGCAGCTTTACCTTGTTGGGAACTGATCTATACAATAGGCAGCTGAATGGCATTCGAGCGCGGCTGTTGCGATTCGAGCCGTCTTTGATTTTAGTGTGACTTAAAGGGATAGATAATGCACATAAGTTTTCGGTTGTTTTGCCTGTGGGCAAGTTTTTCATTGCTCTCAGCATGTAGTCAACAAGTCACTACGCCTGTCAGTGCGCCAACAGTGGATAATGAAATTCGACAAGTATTTGCTCACACCGAGCAAATGAAAAGTAAGCAAACAGAAAGAGGCGTTTTATTATCTTTAAACGACAGTGTTTTTGAAGGGGAAAGCGCGAATTTTGCAGGCAGTGCCGATCTATTTTTAGACAAAATCACCAACTTGTTAAAACAATATCCACGTCGCAATGCGGTCGTTGAAGTACATACTGACAACACGGGCGGTGAACGTTTCAATTTAAACATGTCGCAAAAACGGGCTGAAAAATTGCGGGCGGCACTCATTCAGCGCGGCATTTCTCCCAAACGTGTCATTGCGAAGGGTTATGGCGAAACCCGTCCGATTGGCACTAATCAAAGTGAAGTCGGGCGTTTACAAAATCGACGGATTGAAGTCACGATTTTGCGAGAAGGGGCGGTGTTGCGGTTTTAAGGGATGCGATTAAAACAAGCTTCCCATTTAAAGAAGCTCTAAAACATAGCTATCTAACCTGAGTTCGGGATAAGAAAGAGTAGAAAATTTAGTCGTAGGGTGGAATAGCGTATTCCACCATTCAAGGTAATAACTCTAGGCATTGACGCAGTTGAATCGATAAGGCTCTCCTTGTACGGCAGAAGCTTGTAAAATCCTCGCCGCTGGAGCGTTGGAACGAGACAAAACAGCCCCTAAATTCCCTAAAGGGGGACTTTTAAAGAAAAATTAAACATTTAGGAGTTACGCAGTTGAATCCATAACTGTTTGATTTTACTAGAAACGGTATTGTGCGGCGCACAATACTAACTTATTGTAAATAAAGAAATTATGGTTTCAACTGCGTAACTCCTAACATTATTATCTTTTGGTCGTTAGCCGCCTTTAGGGGGTTGGGGGCTTCAGTTAAGATTTACACAGTTTCCAAAACATAAAGATATAGGAATTACGCAGTTGAATCGGTAACTGTATTACTGCGGTGGAATACGGCTTGCGCCTATTCCACCCTACGCTTGATAAAGCTTTTTGAATTAATTAACCTGAGTTCAACGTAAATACTTATATATATCAATTAGCTATCCGTAAAGCGTGTGAATATTAAAATAATCAATAAATTAGCCTCTCACCGATGGTGTTAGGGGCATTATTAATGATTGCTTCTGAGTGCGC
>JBDKHS010000369.1:0-6293 GCA_039797505.1 Pseudomonadota bacterium
TTGGTTGTGCCTGTTTTCCCTGCAATATCAGAGCGATGCAGTTTTAATGCGCGTTGTGCTGTCCCAAATTTCACCACGTCACGCAAAATTGAATTCATCACCCAAATATTTTGCGCCCGAATCACCCGCTTAGCATGAATTGCAGCATTGGGATTGTTGGCTTCGGTGGCTTGTAAAGTTGCGACAGATGTGGGGGGAGCGACAGGTTTTTCCTGCTTTTTAGCATTGGTTTTTTTATTGCTGACAGGCGTGGGGGCTGGCGTTGGTGAGATGACATCAGTTTCACATTCATGACAGACGCGGGCAGGATTGCTTTGATAAATCACATTGCCCGCAACATCTTCAATGCGTTGCACAAAATAACTATCAACTTTGTAGCCACCATTGGCAAACACCGCATAACTATTGACTAATTCCCAAGGCGTGACTTCGCCCGTGCCCAGTGCGAGGGTTAAATTGGTGGGTAATTTGTCCTCTTTGAAGCCAAATAACACCGCATGATCAATGGCTTCATCAATGCCTATGCTGTCTAAAATCCGAATGGAAACAATATTGCGTGAGTAAGTCAGGGCTTTTCTAAACGTGGTCGGGCCATAAAAACGTCGTCCATAGTTTTCAGGTTCCCAGACTGTAGAACCCACGTCGACGGAAATCGCTTCATCCACAATCACGCTGGCGGCATTAAAGCCATATTCCAAGGCAGCAGAATACACGAAGGGTTTAAAATTCGAGCCGGGTTGACGTTCGGCTTGGGTGACGCGGTTAAATTTGCTTAGGTAAAAATCAAAGCCGCCTGACAAGGCAATTAATGCCCCATCATCGGGACGCAAGGAAACCAGTGCGCCTTCCACTTTGGGAATTTCTGCCAATCGCCAACGTTGCACTTGTTGCACACCTGCGGGCACTTCTTCAGGCGGAAGGTAATCGTCATCTTCACTAGAAGGCGGTGGGGTGGGGGCTTTCTTTTTAACAGCCGTTGCCGTGCGTAAGATCGGGCGCAACATCACCACATCGCCCCGTTTCACCACATCATTGGCAGTGCGTGGCGCACCACCCGCACGGTCTTCATCAATGTAAGGACGCGCCCATGACATTTCCTCCCACGCGATTTCGATATTGCCATGTTGTACGGTGTACGCCGTGGCTTTACGATCTTTCACTTCAGTAATCAGCGCAGGCAACATGCCGCCCGCAACAGGATGTTTTGCCAAGACTTCAGCGGCAAAACTCGCGAGTTCTTTGTCTTTTAAACCTGTGGGAATTTTGACTTTTTCACGCGCCCCATGATAGCCATGACGTTCATCATAAGACCATAAAGCACTGCGTAAGGATTTTTGTGCCGCTTGTTGTAAGCGACTGTCGACTGTGGTGTAAACCCGATAACCGCTGTTATAAGTGCGTTCTTCACCATATTTTTCAATCATGTAACTGCGCACCATTTCCGCAATGTAGGGTGAATCTAATTCAACGTTGGCACTGTAGAGTTTTGCGGTATTGGGGGCGATGCTCGCACGCTGGAACTGTTCATTATCAATGTATTTCAGTTCCAACATGCGCCGTAAAATATAATTGCGGCGTTCCATCGCACGTTCAGGATTACTCAGCGGATTATTGGTAGAAGGGGCTTTTGGTAAACCTGCCAAGGTGGCATATTCTGCAAGACTTAATTCTTGAATACTTTTGCCATAATAAACTTGCGCGGCAGCCCCCACGCCATAGGCCCGATGACCGAAAAAGATTTGATTTAAATAGAGTTGTAAAATTTCTTCTTTGCTCAGCTCGTCTTCAATTTTGAGTGCCAGCAGAATTTCTTTAATCTTGCGAGTGTAATTTTTTTCGGGGTCTAAGAAGAAATTACGCGCCACTTGCATGGTAATTGTGCTGCCGCCTTGACGCTTTTCCCCGGTGCGCAACAAACTCACGCTCGCCCGCATCAGACTTTTCACATCCACCCCATTGTGTTCGAAAAAGCGATCATCCTCAGCCGCAAGTATTGCTTTCACCAACAAGGCTGGCATGTCTTTTGCCCCAAGAGGAATGCGACGTTGCTCGCCAAATTCTGCGATTAAGGCATTGTCTTGGCTGTAAATGCGTAAGGGAACTTGGAACTTTACCTCTTTTAACGTATCTGTCGAAGGTAATTGGGGCATGAAATGCCAATAGATGAGCGCGACGCTTGAAGCCATCAACACCCCAATTAGCACGAGCATATAAGTAATGACACGCAAACTCAGGTAAATATATTGTCTAATGCTCATAAGGATAAGGTATCAAAGTGAACTCAGTAAGAAATTCATATTATTATAAATAGCTTTAGGATGAAACACACTAATTTGTCTAAGTCTTGTCTAAGCAATGACTATTGACCTCTAAGAGTGTATAGAGTTTAATGTAGCACTAGAGTAATCTTGTATAACCTAAAATTTTTAAAAGGAAAAGTTGTGGGAATCTTTAGTCTTAAGCCCAAGACAGTTGTGGGAATAGATGTTAGCTCCACAGCCGTGAAATTACTTGAACTCACGCAAGTCGGCAATGGTTATCGCGTGGAAAGTTATGCGATGGAATTGCTGCCAGAAAAAGCGGTTGATAATAAAGATATTAAAGAACTTGAGATTGTGGGCGACACTATCCGTCGTGTGAGAGCGCGCGCTAAACCCAGTTCGGAATATGCCGCCTGTGCCGTTGCGGGCAACTCGGTAATTACCAAAATTGTTACCATGACCGCAGGTTTAGCGGATGATGAAATCCGTGAAACCATCGAAGCCGATGCCAATCAATATATTTCTTTCCCCCTCAATGAAGTCAATTTAGATTTTGAAGTTTTAGGCCCGAACGAAAAAGAACCAGAAACCCGCATGGACGTGTTACTTGCCGCAGCCCGCAATGAAGTCGTAGACTCGCGCATGGCAGCCGTGGAGCTGGGTGGTTTTAAAGTGAAAGTTGTCGATATTGAACGCTATGCTTTAGAAAACGCACTGGTTTTGCTCGCAAAAGATGACCCTGAAATTAATCCTGAAGAAACCTTAGCCCTTGTCGAAGTGGGAGCGCATTCCACCACCATTTATGTGTTGTCAAACAGTAAAATTATTTTTACCTTTGATGAGCCATTCGGGGCGAGAAACCTAACGGAACGAATTCAATTAAAATATGGTTTAGGCTATGCCGAAGCAGTGAATGCACAGCGTGAAGGCGGTTTACCTGAAAGTTATGAAACGGAATTATTAATTCCCTTCAAACGCGAACTCGCCCAACAAGTGAATCGTATGGTGCAACGCTATTGTAATTCACCCACCGCAGAACGCTTGTCTCACGTTTTAGTTTCTGGGGGCTGTGCTGCGATTGCAGGCTTGGTCGAATTGCTGAATGAGGAAATTGGGGGGCATGTCACCATTGCCAATCCCTTCATCGCGATGTCAGTTTCCAACAAAGTCAGCAAAAAAGATTTAATGAATGATGCGCCCGCGCTGCTTATCGCCTGTGGGCTTGCCTTACGAACTTTTGATAAACACTACTAAATTATGTCACATTTAAACCTATTACCTTGGCGTGAGACCCTTAAGCGTGAACGCGAGATTCGTCTGGCAGTTTTTACAGGCGCGTCATTGGCGGTGGCGGGGGTGGTGGTGCTGTCTGCCCATTTATTCATGGAAGGGCTTATCGATTATCAAGAAAGTCGTAATAATTATTTAGGCAGAGAAATCAAGCGAGTAGAAGCCCAGATTAAAGAAATCGAAGACCTTGAGAAGAAAAAACAACGTTTGATTGATCGGATGAACGTGATTCAAGAATTAGAATCGAACCGTCCAAAAATCGTGCATCTCTTCGATGAATTGGTGAAACAATTGCCTGATGGGGTTTACTTCTCCGCGCTTGAACAGAAAAATGATAAATTAACCCTCGAAGGTATTGCCCAATCTGACGCACGGGTGTCTTCACTGATGCGTAATATTGAAAAATCGCAGTGGTTGACCAATCCGCAAATTCAATTAATTTCGGCAAAAGAAGAAAAGATTCCTCTCGGTGTCAATGCCACCAGTGCCGCCAAAAAACCCCGCAGTGTGAGTAGTTTCAAATTAGAAGTTACGCAAACCGCCCCCAAGAGTGATGACTTAGCACAGTAATGAGCGTTGCGCATGAAACTTGATGATTTCAGTAATTTAGACCCCAGTAATATTGGCAATTGGCCAATCCCAGTTAAAATCGTAATGATTTTGGTGTTGTGCGTGGCAGCACTGGGGGCAGGCTATTATTTTGACACGCAAGAGCAGCTTGACCGTCTTGAGGTCAAACAAAAGAAAGAACTCGAACTTAGAGAAGAGTTTAAAACCAAGCAGTGGAAAGCTGCCACCTTGCCAAAACTGAAAGAGCAGTTGGCAGAAATTGAAAAATCTTTGAGTGAATTGCAACGGCGTTTACCCAGTAAAGCGGAAGTTGCGGGTTTGATTCAAGATATTTCTCAAGCAGCTATTGCGAGCGGTTTAAAATCGGAACTGTTTCAACCTGAAGTCGAAAAGTCCGATAAAGGCGTGTATGTGAAATTGCCGATTAAATTACGCTTGAGTGGTGATTATCATTCGTTTGGCAGATTTATCAGTGACGTTGCTGCAATGCCGCGTATTGTGACGCAACATGATGTGATTATTAAACCCGATAAAGCGGGTTCAGATCGTTTAATGATGGATGTCACTGCGCAGATTTATCGTTATTTGGAAGATGATCCTAACGATAAAGATAAGAACGCAAAAACTCCGCCCGCCCCTCCGAAGAAATAAAGGTAGTGATGTTTATGTCGCAGGCAGCAATGACGCGCAGTGTTTGCGTATTCCTGAGTGTGCTACTCAGTGCGTGTAGTCAGACAGATATGTCTGATTTAGAAGGCTTTGTTGCAGAAGTCAATGCACGTAAAAATCCCGAAGTCAAACAAATCCCCGAATTTAAAGTGATGCCAAGTTTTTTCTATGAACCAGGTACACGACGCGATCCTTTCAAGGCTTTACTTGATAAAACCGATGAACCCAATGTGAAAGATGATGCGACTAAACTGATTTGTAATCGTCCTGATCCCAATCGGGTGCGTGTCGGTTTAGAATTGCTTCCCCTAGATTCCATTAGCATGGTGGGCACTTTGCAAGATGAGTCTAAAATTCTTTGGGGCTTGGTCATCGCCAAAGGAGATGGCACGATTTATCGCGTTAAAACAGGTGATTATCTTGGGGATGAATATGGCAGAATCACCAGTATTTCTGAAGATAAAATAGAAGTCCTCAATCTCATTTCTGATAATGCGGGGTGTTTTATTGATAAACAAGCCTCCCTTGCCTTGTCCTCAGAACCTACTAAATAGCGAGCCTGTATGCACATAAACCGCTCATTTTACTTCCCAGCTTGTCGGCGCGGCAGCTTGCTGTGGTGTCTACAATTATTAATGCTGTTGTGTTTACCCAACTTGGGACACGCAGCCCCCAATAGTTTGGAAAAAATTGGCTATTCAACCTTGCCCGGTAATCGAGTACAAATTACTTTAGATTTTGCCGAGGGGGCGCAAAAGCCCATCAGTTTTGCGACGGATAATCCTGCTCGCATTGTCTTAGACTTTCCCAATACGCACTTAAACCTCGGTAAGAAATTTCAGCCGATTGGTGCAGGCATGGTGCAAGGCGCGAGTGCGGTCGAAACCAGTGATCGCACACGGGTGGTGTTGAGCTTGATACGAAATGCCGCATTTAATGTGGAAGTCAGCGAAAAACGGGTGTTTATTTCCGTTGAAGGGGCTGCGCCCCAAAGCAATTTGGCGGGGGGCGATAAGGGGCTGAATGCTAAATTACAAAATATTGCTAAGGCAAATCCCGAAAATAATGCGGTGTTGAAAACAACAAATACGCGTTTCCCTGCCATTCAAAATATTGATTATCGACGCACTGCGGAAGGCGCGGGGCGTTTGATTGTGAGTTTATCCGACCCCTCCACCGTGGTGAACATGCGCGAAGAGGGTAAAAATATTGTGGTGGAATTCCAAAACACCACTTTGCCTGAAAAGTTAGATCGCCGCCTAGATGTCGTGGATTTTGCAACGCCTGTGAATACGGTGGACACTTTGCAACAGGGCAATAATGTGCGCATGGTGTTAAGTGCGTCAGGCGAATTTGAACATCTTGCCTATCAGGCAGAAAGCACTTATGTCGTTGAAGTGAAGAAAGTAGTTGAGAATGAGCAAGATAAGCTTAAGAAAAAGCAACCTGTTTATAACGGGCAAAAAGTCTCATTCAACTTCCAAAATATCGAAGTACGTTCTG
>JBDKHS010000370.1:0-2991 GCA_039797505.1 Pseudomonadota bacterium
ATTTAACTCTTTGATTTAGCCCTCCCTAAAGGGGGCTAAACACAAAATATTTGTTTAGTGTTTAAAGTCCCCTTTAGGGGATTGGCGGCGCAGTTGAGGTCTAATTGATGACACGCCCTAAAACTGCTTAAAGAATATAAGACTGATGTTCTAAATGTCCGCATATCGCAAATTTTCAAACATGGTAAATTGACTTTGCAAAGGCGGGTACTGTACAAACACGAATAAAGCATGTTAGAATTTTTAATTAATCTATTGCATTATTCCGCTTTCGGGACTATAGCTCAGTTGGTTAGAGCTGAGGACTCATAATCCTTAGGTCGTAGGTTCAAGTCCTACTAGTCCCACCACTTTCCTGTTTTACCCGCCTCAAAAAACTCACACAATCTCTACAATCCGCATCGACAAATCCAAGGCACGCATGTCTTTGGTCATCGCACCCACAGAAATAAAATCTACCCCAGTTTCAGCAATCGTAACCACGGTTTCTAAATTCACCCCGCCAGACGCTTCTAAAGAAACTTTGCCTTGTACCAAAGCCACCGCCTCGCGCAACATTTCCAGCGTAAAATTGTCTAATAATAAACGGGTTGCACCTGCAGCAATGGCTTCGGGAATTTGTGCCAAGGTTTCGACTTCGACTTCTATCGGCAACTCAGGGCGCAGTTTTTGCGCTGCTGCCACCGCTGCACTGATTGAACCTGCGGCTGCAATATGATTTTCTTTCAGCAAAAACGCATCGTACAAACCCATGCGATGATTAACTCCGCCCGCACACAGCACCGCGTATTTTTGTGCACTGCGTAAACAAGGCAAAGTTTTGCGGGTGTCTAAAATTTTGGCATGCGTGTGTTGTACGGCTTGCACATAACGCCGTGTTTGGGTGGCTGTGCCTGATAATACTTGCAAGAAATTCAAAGCAGTGCGTTCACCCGTCAATAAAGTGCGTGCCGCGCCCGATAAAGTGCATAAACGTTGATTCGGGCTAACTTCCTGCCCTTCTTGCACCTCCCACTGAATTTTCAGGCTGGGATCAATTTGTTGGAAAACCGCATTAAACCACGCACTGCCCGCTAAAATCGCGGATTCACGACTAATCACTTGGGCGGTGGCTTGGCGCGACTCAGGAATTAACAACGCATTAATATCGCCCGTGCGAATGTCTTCGTGTAAGGCTTGTTGCACAGTGCTTAACAAATCATCAGGTAAATTCACAGGGTTTTCCTCTTAAACAGCGACGGCGGCTTTAATATGGGGGTGCGCTTGATAATTGATAATTTCAAAATCGGTAAAATCGTAATTAAATATCGAGTCGGGTTTGCGTACAATATTTAAGCTGGGCAAGGCAAAGGGCGTGCGTGAAAGCTGCAATTTTGCTTGTTCTATATGATTTGTATACAAATGACAATCGCCGCCCGTCCACACAAATTCCCCAACTTCTAAATCGCATTGCTGAGCAATTAAATGCACTAAAAGTGCGTAACTGGCAATATTGAACGGTACGCCTAAAAATACGTCGGCACTGCGCTGATAAAGCTGACAAGATAAGCGATTATTAGCAACATAAAACTGAAAAAGTAAATGACAAGGCGGCAATGCCATTTCATCTAATTCACCCACATTCCAAGCACTGACGATTAAACGCCGTGAGTCGGGAGTTTGCTTAATTTGTGTAATAACTTCGCTAATTTGGTCAATACTGCGTCCGTCGCGAGTTTCCCAAGAACGCCATTGCTTTCCATAAACTTTTCCAAGATTACCTTCAGTATCTGCCCATTCGTCCCAAATATGTACTTTATGTTCTTGCAAATAGCGCACATTGGTATCGCCTTTTAAAAACCATAATAATTCATAAACAATACTGCGTAAGTGGAGCTTTTTCGTGGTAATTAAGGGAAAACCCTGTTGTAAATTAAAACGTAATTGTCGCCCAAACACGGAAATAGTGCCCGTGCCTGTGCGATCGGTTTTTTCAACGCCATTTTCAAGAATATCTTGTAATAAGCCGAGATATTGCTGCATTATCAGTGCTCAGTTAAATTTTTGAGATTATTTAAGAAATTGAAGTATTACTTTAGAAAAGGAGAAATTATCCCAAGTCAGGTGGAATTTCCCCAATGCTGTTGGCTTGTTTATGCTAATTGGGCGACCATACTGGTTCACGCACTTCTTCCCCCGCTGCCATAATCCGCTGTCTGACTTTGCCATCAATGGAAACCACCGCCAATTCACTGCCTGCGCCGTAAATCACCATGCTGCCATTGGGCGCGAAACTGGGTGATTCATCTAGAGTAGTTTGGCTTAATAAAGTGATTTGTCCCGACTCCACGCTTAAAACCCCAATCCGATAACCGCCGCCGCCATGTAAAAACACAATTTTTGAGCCATCGGGGGAAAATTTGCCGCTGGCGTTGTAATTGCCTTCAAAGGTTAAGCGTTGTGGCGAGCCGCCATAAATTGAAACGCGATACAGTTGTGGGCTGCCTATGCGGTCTGAAGTGAACACTAAAGATTGTCCATCGGGCGACCACGAAGGTTCGGTGTCAATGGCAGGATGGTTGGTGACGCGTACTAAACTGTGGGTGCTTAAATTCAATACGTAAATCTCTGGGTTGCCATCTTTTGACAAACTCATCGCTAAACGTGAGCCGTCGGGGGAAAAGGCGGGCGAGCTGTTCGCGCCTTTATAATCCGCAATTTTTTCACGGCTGGCGGAGGTGATGTCTTGGATATAAATCGCAACCCGCTTGTTTTCATAGGAAACGTAAGCAATACGTTGACCATCGGGCGACCATGTGGGCGATAAAATCGGTTCTTTCGATTGCAGCATAACATGCGCGTTTGCGCCGTCAGCATCAGCAACATACAGAGTATAAAATCCACCACGGCTGCGGGTCACGTAAGCAATGCGGGTGTGAAATACGCCTTTTTCACCCGTCAAGGCTTGGTAAATGGCGTTGGAAATTTGGTGGGCAACATAGCGCAGATTGC
>JBDKHS010000371.1:0-4302 GCA_039797505.1 Pseudomonadota bacterium
GGAGGTGAGGGTTGGGGGGCGTTATTGAATAAGGGAAGTGACTCCGTTGTTGGGAAAGATGGAGGTACGGCATTAGGTTACGTTCAATCTGGGGAGAACTACACGATTTACTTATTAACCCGGCAATTAACAATATCGCTTATGCGGCATAATTAATATTCGGGTTTTGGAAATATTTTTTTACTCGCTTTGGTTTTCTCTGCAGCATGCGCATATGCTTTGCCGCCTTCTCTTGTAGTTGTTTGCCATTTCTAGCCGGAATTCCGCTGTGCACTCCCGCTTTAAGATCGCAATTTAAATATTCATCTGGATTCAATTCCGGAGAATAAGCAGGCAAATAAAACACCTCTATCATGGCCTTATGCTTTTCAAGCCACTCCTTAACTGGAGCGCAATGATGCACCCTCAAATTATCCAAAATCATGATCACTTTTCTTTTGGCATCTTTGAGTAGGCGGACAAAAAAATCAATTAATACGTCGCTATTCATCGTGCCGTTAAAGAAACGGAAGCGTACTTTTCCCTGATTTGTTATTGCTGAAATCATATTGATCGATTCACGATTTGCATTTAGTTTTATCGTGGGCGTTTTTCCTTTTGGCGCATAGCCACGCTCATGCTGACAATCATTGCGAAGCCCTGTTTCATCGCCCCAATAAATCTCAGCGTTTTCTCGCTTGGCCTGCGCTTGAATTTGGGGGTACTCTTCTTCCAGCCACTTCTTTACTTCTGGCGCGCGCTGCTCATATGCACGCTTTTGTGGCTTCTGCGGCGTCATTCCCCAGCGTTTCAGATATTCTCCTACTGTGCGAATGGGCAAGGTTTTGCTGGTGTCTTGTGCAATAAGCTCTTGTACTGATTTTCTTGTCCAGAGTGCATAAGACAATTTGAATTGATCCGGCGTGTGGTCAATTATTTTCTTCTTTATGCTTTTTTCTTCATCAGCCGTGAGTTGTCTGGCGTCACCCACTTTACGGCCACCTCGATTGACTCGAAGGTTATTCTTGTCGAGTTTTAACCAGCGCCCAATCGTATCCGCGTGAACCTCCACTATTTCGCCTATCTCGGCTCTCGTCATTCCGCGTTTCCGAAGTTGGTGCGCCATTCGGCGTTTCTCTTCCAGAACTTCTCGTGGTAATTTGCGTGCGTCTATTTTCATGCGCGCATTATATCAGATATTCTTATTTGCCGGGTTAATAGATGGGTATGGTTGGCCTATTTAAAATATAGAGGAATAGAAGGATTTGATGATGTAGTCCTTATTAATTATTTAAAATCTCTAGAGTTAGAGTCCAATGCTTAAATCAACCATTCCCGTCCAAACGTCCAAATAAAAAATGCCGCTTCAATGAACTGCACCCCAAAAGTTGGACAAACCGCCAACTTAATAAGGTGCAGTTTTTATGTCCAGATACTCAAAACAATTCAAGCTAAAAGCAGTTCACGCTTACTTATCGCAGAATCGAGCGGTAGCAGACGTTGCGCGCTCACTCGACATCCACAAATCACAACTCTCTGACTGGTTACTGGTTTATCGTCATCATGGTGCGGACGGATTAGCGCCCCGGCAACAGTGGCAGGATTACACGCCCGCATTCAAACTTAAGGTCATCAATTACAAGCGTCAGCACAGAGCCTCGTTACCTGAAGTTGCAACCCATTTTCATATTCCGTCAGCATCGACGATTTTTGAATGGGAGAAGCGTTACAATCTGGGTGGTATTGATGCATTAACCACTCGTCGTGGGCGACCCACTATGAAAAAAATGAAGAAGAGCTCCTCTGATCCCAAGGTTGCCAAGAAACCCTGGTCAGAACTGACACAACCAGAATTGTTGCGTGAGATTGAATACCTGCAGGCGGAGAATGCCTACCTAAAAAAGCTGGAAGCCTTGATCCAACAAGAAAAATCGGTGCAAAGTATAAAGCCGATGCCATCAGAGGATTAAGGCAACAGCATCATCTTCAAGATTTACTGTGTATAGCGGAATTATCGCGCAGTGTTTTTTATTACTGGAATAGCCAGACTGCGGTGATTGATCGATATGCGGGTATTAAACGATTGATACAACAACTCTATGACCGGCATAAAGGTCGTTATGGCTATCGCCGAATAACCGTGAGTTTGAGAAAGCGTGGTCATGTGATTAATCACAAAACGGTACAGAAATTGATGAATCAGCTGGGATTAAAATCGACGGTGCGTCCTAAACGCTACAAATCCTATCGTGGTGCTGTTGGCAGGGTTGCGCCTAATCTATTAGCGCGAGAATTCAACGCTGCGGTGCCTAATGAAAAATGGGTAACCGATGTCACTGAGTTTGTGGTGAAGGGTGAAAAAATTTATCTATCACCCATGATTGATTTGTATAACAGTGAAGTGATTGCGTACCAGATTCAATCGCGCCCCACTTATGATCTTGTTGGAAAAATGTTGGGGTCTGCATTGAAACGGTTAGCCCCTACACAAGCGCCTTTAATTCATAGTGATCAGGGTTGGCATTATCAAATGCCTGCGTTTAAAAGGACGTTGAGTGAAAGAGGTTTGGAGCAGAGCATGTCAAGAAAAGGGAATTGCCTGGACAACGCCTTGATGGAGAATTTTTTCGGAATACTGAAAACTGAATTCTTTCACCGAAAGACATTTACATCAGTGGAGAATTTTGTACAGGAGTTAAAGGCGTACATTCGGTATTACAATTACGATAGAATCAAGCTGAAATTAAAAGGACTGAGTCCGGTTCAATACCGAATTCAGTCCTTCAATTTAAACCCCGCCGGTTAGTGTCCAACTTTTGGGGTGCAGTTCACAATAGCGGCATTTTTTATCAAAAAAATTCCTTCGCTGGTTAAAGTTGGCTAGCGTTTTAAGTCGTCAGGCTTAAAATTGCGGCGCATATGAATGATGCTGTGAACATAAATTCTATCAGGCATCACTTCATACATGATGCGGTAGGAATACAGATGGATTTCTCGCACATTGGGTTCGCCAATTTCAGGCACCATGTGACCCATATGTGGTGTATGGATGAGGATTTCTACTTTATCCATAATGTCTTGCATTACACGCGTAGCGTAATGAATGGAGTCTTGTGCAATGTATTGATAAATGTGTTTTAAGTCTTTACGTGCAGGTTTCGGCCAAAAAATTACCACTGTTGCATTTCTCGCTTGAAATCATCGTGATTGATCACATCACCTTGCTTGATGGCTTCGCGGCTTTTATGCAATTTATCAATTACGTAGAGCTGATACATCATCTCATCAACATCCACATCATCGGGTAAGCGTTGAAATGATTCCAGCGCGTCTTGTTTGAGTGTGTGTGCGTTCATAAATGTATTCTCTGTGAACTGTAAAATTAAATATGACTTCAGCATCAAGTCTACGCTACTCCAATGTAGTGCTGAGTTGATAGAAGTGTAGTGGAAATGTGACAGGCTTTGAAGCTACAAACTTCAAACATCTACAAAACCGGTAATTTAACCAGCGCCACCAAAGCCGGACAATCGACCAAAACGGTTGCCTACAGCCCGTTCAATACACCGGTCTAATGCACTTCCCAAGGTTGGTTTTTAGGGTTGGCAAGATCACGGCTGGCATGTAACACGGCAAGAATATCAATGCGATTGTCACTGATTATCCAGTAAATAATTCGATAACTTTGAAAAATAACTTCACGAATATCTTCACGTTCCGCTTCTGGCACCACACGCCCACTTAACGGAAAAGTTTCAAGTCTGTCAGCGGAATCTATCAGTTGTTGCACAAAACGTTCAGCGTAGAAGGGAGCGTCCTGATGAATATAGTCATAAATACCATCCAGCGACACCTGGGCTTTGAGAGTCCAATTAACGTTTATCATTCAAATATCGCTTCTTCATATCAGCATGGGGAACAACTCGATCAGCAATAGAGTCTTGCATCCCCAATTCAATTTGTTGGCGCACATAAAGCGTATAGAGAGAATCATTCAGCTGGTAACGAATATCATTTAATGTGACGTTATCAGGCAAGGTGTCGAGTAATTGTTGGACTTGTTCTTTTGCGGTTTGCATGGTTTCCTCCAGTGAATTATTGAGCAGTTAGAAGTGTAGTGGAAATGTAGCGGGCTTTGAAGCTAGAGTTTCAACTCAAACCATCACGGGTAAGATCGGCAATAATGCAGCAACAGTCCTCTGGGCATTGGGTAAACAACAGGATACACGCGGTGAATTTACCCATGAATTATTGGGTAACGGCGTAGTCACCCGTAAAACCTTTGATGCTGTTTCAGGAATGCCAACGCAAATCCGCTCAGGC
>JBDKHS010000372.1:0-3222 GCA_039797505.1 Pseudomonadota bacterium
TTCGGGCGCAAAATATTTGGGTGATGAATTCAATTTTGCGTGACGTGGTGAAATTTGGGACAGCACAACGCGCATTAAAACTGCATCGCTCTGATATTGCAGGGAAAACAGGCACAACCAATGAACAAAAAGACGCATGGTTTTCGGGATATACACCCGACGTAGTGACAACGACATGGGTCGGTTTTGACCAACCCCAATCTTTGGGCGAACAAGAAACGGGTGGACGCTCCGCCTTGCCGATGTGGATTGAATTCATGACCGAAGCTTTGAAAGACAAGCCAGAACGTCCCTTGCCACAACCAACGGGTTTAATTTCTGCCAAAGTAGACCCCGACACAGGCGAAGTCGTGAAAGGTCGGCGTAATGATGCCGTGCTGGAAACTTTCTTTGAGGATGATAACGTCGAGCGCAAACCAAAACGTGTCACCCACAATAAAGTTCATTCTCGAGAACCAGCGGAACGCAAGTCTGAGAAGACCGCAGCACCAACAGATAATGCACCCGTGGACACTCCAGCACCCGCTGCCACAAAACACTCCCTTGTCCCTGATAACTTATTTTAATTGAAGAATGATGATGCTAGTTCCTATCGGTTTGATAATTTTTGCTTATTTACTGGGTTCTTTTGCCTCAGCGGTGATTGTCAGCCGTTTGATGGGTTTACCTGATCCACGCAGTTTTGGTTCAGGCAATCCAGGTGCGACCAACGTGTTGCGCTTGGGGGGCAAAAAAGCGGCATTATTCACCTTGTTGTTTGATGTGTTGAAAGGGGTGATTGCGGTGTTAGTCGCGAAGGCAATTTACCCCGAAATCACGCTGCTGGCGGCGGTGACAGGCGCAGTATTTTTAGGACATTTATATCCTATCTTTTTCAATTTTAAAGGCGGCAAAGGGGTGGCGACTGCCTTTGGAGCGTTGCTTGCATTGGTCTGGCAGGTGGGTTTAAGCGTGCTGCTCACTTGGTTATTGATAGCAGGCATTGTGCGTTATTCCTCATTGGCGGCTCTGGTGGCAGCGATTGCCGCGCCAATCAGTATGTATGGATTCACTCACGGCAATCTAACTTATACCCTCACGGCTACATTGATGAGTGCTTTATTAATCTGGCGGCACCGCTCGAATATTCAAAATTTATTGGCAGGGCGCGAAGATAAAATTGGCAAGGCGACTTCAAAAGGATAATTTATGCGCGTTTGGAAGATTGAGATTTTATTGGCGTTATCGGTATTAGCAGGCTGTGCGGGACAAGAAGCCAAAGAAGCGACTAAGGACGGCATCACCGAGCGCAAGGGGCAGGTGGTCTGGGCGGAAGATGCTTCAGAACTCGCCTATTCCGTGATTACCGAAGAAAAGCAAACCACGCCCGAGGGCGAGGAAAAGTTAAATATCCGTCATCAATTATTCGTGCAAAATCCTGACGGTTCTCAGAAACGCGAAGTTTCCCGCGCTCGCGATCATGTGAGTGGGGCATTGTATTACATGAAACAAGCGGGTTATTTGGTGGTTGAGTCGATATTGAGCACGGGCGCACGCCGTTTTGACCGTGTTTTAATGAATGGCAATGAAATTTTAATTATTGAAGCTCCTGAAAAACCGCGTCAGGCTTGCCCGAATGTCAGTTTGCCCCAAAGTGTGATTCCTTCTCCTGATGGGCGGGTGTTGGCGAGCATTTACAGTCCTGACTGCGGACAAGTGACTGTGGAATTTATGTATGCGAATAATTTAAGTATGATTGATGCACAAACTTTGGATATTGCTCAAGGGGTTACGCCTATTTGGCATCCCGACGGCTCGTTAATCCTGATTGCTCAAGATGGGAGCAATGCTTGGAAGATGGTTATGAAAGAAGCGGCTAAACACATTGCAACCCCTGCTTGTAAATCGCCTGCAACCAGCAGCAGTAACATCGCTGCCGATGGGCGCGTCGCAAGTTTTGAAGATGACAGCTTACAAATTAAAGAAGGCAGCAAACAAGCCGCTTTCGGTTGTGCGCAATCCTTGTAAAATCCAGATACTGCTGATGAGCATCAGCGGTAACAAGATTATCCAAGTTCAGTGGGATTGAAGTATTACCTATCAACCCCATGAAATACTATGTCATACGGTAAATTACACCAGTACAAATTAATCGAGGTCAACGTTACCATGCCCGCATGGATGAATACTTTTTTACAAAATCGCCGTTCTGTATATGCAATTGTTTTTATGGCTTGTTTTAGTTTATTAGCGACGGGCTATTTTATGCAGTATGTCATGAACTTAGAGCCTTGTCCTTTGTGTATGGTGCAACGTTTCTTTTTCTATGGGGTTGGGATTGTCGCTTTAATAGGCTTGTTGCATGGTTCAACAGGCATCATGAATAAACTTTATAGCGGACTCATGGCATTGTTAGCGATTGGCGGGGGCGTGGTTGCCAGCCGACAATTATGGTTACAAAGCCTGCCCCCCAATCAAGTGCCTTCTTGCGGCGCAGATTTTGACTTTTTAGTGCACAATTTCCCCATCGCCAAAGCGATTGAATCCTTATGGCAAGGCTCTCCTTCTTGTGCAGAAGTGACGTGGACATTTTTAGGTTTATCTATCGCAGGTTGGGCTTTTATTTGGTTTGTCAGCTTTGCCTTATTAGCCTTGGTGCAAATGTTTCGCTCTTTTAAAACTGCTTAGCAGTTACGCAATTGAATCGAGAATATTTGCTTTTTTTCGATGCAATGTTTCACAGCGTAAAATATTAACGCATTGTAAATAAAGAAATTTTATTTAAACTGCGAAACTCATAATATCTGTTTAAATATTTTTGTAAGCCGTAACTTCAACATGAATCTAAAGCTTGTCGCGAATCGTTAAATTCCCGCGATCAAGATTACGATAGATTTTATTATGATCACTACATACACTATCAATAGTGATGATTGAATAAATTAACTGATCGTTGGTTACAGGATGTATTTCACGCTGGGGCGTGAGAACAAGTAATTAAGTCATTCTCACAAACAAGCTTTTATTAATATATACTTCCATAGTAAAATACTAAGGATATATTTCTCATTCCCACAACCCTGCGTGGGAACAAGTAAATACTTGACTAGACAACGATGCATTAGTGTTGTTATCGTTTTGGTAAGCTCCTCGTTTACGGGGGCAATCCGCCGACCTCAATCCGTCGGTGTCTATCGTTACAAAGTCACTTGATGGATGAGGTCGAGTGTGGATTGAAAAAAA
>JBDKHS010000373.1:0-8572 GCA_039797505.1 Pseudomonadota bacterium
TATGTGAACTGATGGATGGGCGGATGTGGGTGGAAAGTAAGGAGGAACAAGGCTCAACTTTCTATTTCACCGCTGTGACTGAAATCATCGAAATTCCCGAAGCGGAAACGGTTGAAGTGGCACAACATGCGATTCGTGGCAAACGCGTGTTAATTGTTGACGACAATGAAACCAATCTCCGTATTCTGCATTTACAACTTCATTCTTGGGGTATTGAAACTGTGGAAGCGGTTTCAGGTGAAGATGCTTTAGTTAAACTTCGGCAACCCGATAATAATTTCCAATTGGCAATTCTTGACATGCAAATGCCCGTCATGGATGGCATGACCTTGGCGCGAGAAATTCGCAAATCCTATCCTAAAGAAAATTTACCTCTCATCATGCTGACCTCTTTAGGGCGGCAGCAAAATGAAGTCAATTCGGGCTTATTCTCTGTCTATTTAACCAAGCCTGTCAAAGCCTCTCAATTATTTGACAGTATTGCTGATGTTTTCGTACAACATCCTGAAAAATCTAAAAAAATTATTTCAGTACATCCTGAGCTAATTTTAGCTGAAAATTATCCTTTGCGGATTTTATTGGTTGAAGACAATGTCACCAATCAAAAAGTTGCTTTATTGTTGTTAAAACGCATGGGATATAACGCTGATATTGCTTCAAATGGTTTAGAAGCCCTTGAATGTTTAGAACGTCAAACTTATGACGCAGTGTTGATGGACGTACAAATGCCCATCATGGATGGTTTTGAAGCGACGCGTCAAATTCGTCTGCGCTGGATAGACCCTGAAAATCGCCCCTATGTGATTGCCATGACGGCTCACGCGTTGCGCGGTTATCGGGAACAATGTATTGAAGCGGGCATGGATGATTATGTCACCAAACCAATTCATCCTGAAGAGTTAGCGGCTGCCTTGACCCGTTGCCCCCGCAATAATGTGACTTCATCCCAAGTGACTACCAATAGTGTTTCCAGCTTAGCACTACCTGTTGTGCCTGAAACAGCACCCGCCGCCTCACCCGAAGTCATCAGTAACCCCTCGCCCACATCGAGCCTTGCAGAAACTAAACAAAAATTGCTCAATGCGATTCAGGCATTGGTGGGTGATGACACCGAGATCATGCAAGAATTGCTGCAAACCTATTTAGACAGCAGCGAAGTCTTGGTTGAAAATTTACAACAAGCTTTGATAGAACAAGACCCTGTAAAACTGGAACATGCCGCTCACAGTTTGAAATCCAGCAGTGCCAGTTTGGGGGCTGAAGTGCTGTCACAAATGGCGAAACAATTAGAACAGCAAGGGCGTGCTAAAGACATGCAGCAAGCGGATGCTCGCGTGTCTGCTTTGTGCTCGGAATACGCGCTGTTGAGTCAGGCAATTGATGAAATTTTACATCCGCCTGTCCCCATCACAGCGGCAAAGTCCCATGTGTTGCCGATTGCAGCCCCCTCGATTGAACAATTAGCACGCCAAATTAAACAAACCTTGTTCAGTTTGGTTGGGGAAGATGAAACCGAATTATTGCAAGACTTACTGCAAACCTATTGTGATGAAGGCGATGAGTTGCTGCAGGTGTTACAACAAGGTTATGTACAGCATGATTTGGAAGTTTTCACCCGTGCTGCGCACAGCCTTAAATCCAGCAGTGGTAATTTGGGTGCAATGCACTTGGCGGATTTGTGCAATGTTTTAGAGAATCATCTGCGTGAAGCTGAGTTTGGTGATGCCACTCAATTGGTGACACATATCACAGTTGAATATGCCCAAGTTTTGGCAGCCTTAGCGCAGTTACAACAATCTTTAAAACAGACGCAAATCACTCAACAAGTGACCCAGCTCAGTGAGCAAATCACCCAAAGTTTGCGTGAGTTGGTGGGGGATGAAGATGAATTATTCCAAGACCTCGTTTTGACTTATCAGCGGGAATCTGAAAGTTTAATAACTGCACTAGAACAAGCCCTTGCGCAACAAGATAGCGTGGCATCGGCAAATGCGGCACATACCCTCAAGTCTAGCAGTGCAAATTTGGGCATTGAAAGTCTCGCTAGTTTATCGTTGACGGTGGAACAACAAGCAAAGCAACAGGAAATTAATGCCAACAGCATACAAGAATTGTGTGCTTACTATCAGTCGACAGTTGCCCCCAGTTTGAAACAATTGTTAGGGCAAGAAAGCGGTGTCAAAGTCATTACTGCAACGCCTGAAACTGCGGTTGTCGTCGAACTCAGTCCACTTGCTACCGAAATTCAAGCCGTCTTATCTGAGCTATTGGGGGATGAGTCCCCTGATATTATGCGTGATTTACTGCTCTCTTATCAGGAAGATACTCAGAATTTAGTCGACGATATTCGTCAAGCGGTCTCGCAACAAAATCCGCACTCTTTGGCGCAAGCCGCTCATACCTTAAAGTCCAGCAGTGCGAATTTAGGGGTGCATCAGTTTGCAAGCTGTTGTGAACGTCTTGAACAACAAGGCAGAAGTACGGATTTAAGTGAAACCGTCTCGGCATTAACCGCTTTTGAAGAAGCTTATCAAGATGTGCGGCTTGCCTTGCAACAACTTTTGTCCGAGGGCGAAACGCATTACCCAGTTATTGAAGATAGCATGCTGGATGCAAGTCAAAGTCGTTTAGTATCTTCTGTCATCGATCCTGCCAAAGTGAAGTTATTAGTGGTTGATGATCAACCCTATGACACTTTGCTGGTGAGCACTTATTTACGTGAAGAAGGCTATCAAGTTTTAACTGCCAATACGGGTGAAGACGCGCTAAAACTGGTGCTCTCCGAATCGCCTGATATTGTACTTTCTGACGTGATGATGCCAGGCATGAATGGTTTTGAAGTGTGTCGACGCATCAAATCTTATGAACAAACCGTATTAACCCCTGTGGTGTTAATTACCGCTTTGGATGGACAAGGGGATCGGATTGAAGGGATTCAAGCGGGGGCGGATGAATTTTTATCCAAGCCGATTAACCGTGAAGAATTGATTGCGCGGGTGCGCTCACTATTGCGTTATCAACAAGCGCGTTCACAATTAGAAGAAGCACAACGTGAATCCTTGAAGTCCATGTTTAAACGCTATATTTCACCCAAATTGCTGGATAAGATTTTAGTCCATCAAGGCAAGGGTGAACTCAGCATTTTTGAACAACAAAATCGGCAAGATGCGGTCATTTTATTTGCAGATTTACGCGGATTTACCGCAATGTCTGACCAGCTTAAAGCAAAAGAAGTGGTCACGCTGCTGAATGAATTCTTCACCATGCTCACTGATGTTGCTTATCGTTATGATGGAACGATTTTTAACATGGCGGGGGATTGTTTATTAATCGGTTTTAGCGTGCCCTTCTATCAAGCAGATGCCGCACACCGTGCCGTCAATGCCTCAATAGACATGCAGGATGAATTTATCGCCTTGGATCACACGTGGCGCGAGCGTTATGGGGTGGATGTAGGTTTAGGGATAGGGATTAATAAAGGTGAAGTGATTGTTGGCAACGTCGGTTCACCTAACTATTTGAACTATACTGTGATTGGTGACACGGTGAATGTGGCATCACGTTTGGTGGGTGTCGCTGGACGTGGCGAGGTGATCTTATCCGAGTCGATGTTGGCTGCCATACAAACCTTGGATATTGTTGAACAAATCGAAGCCCTTGAACCAGTCAATTTAAAAGGCAAGGCTCAAGCACAACAACTGTATAAAATTAGCTGTAAGACCTCCTTGGAAAGTCTGCTTTCATGAACCGTTTTTTCGATGCAAAATACTTGATTCCGATAGGATTCAGTATCTTATTGGTTTTTATCACGATTCAAACTGTGGTGGAAACCCTGCATCTCACAAAAATTTATACGCATACCAAAAAAATCGTTTATGAAAATAATGCGAAAACCGAATATGCGACCACGATGTACAATGCCTCTCGCGACCGCGCGATAAAACTGCATCAAATGATTATGCTCAGTGATCCCTTTGCACGGGATCAAGCCTATATCGAGTTTCAAAGTTTGGCAGGGGATTTTATCAAAGCACGCAATGCCTTATCAGCGATGGAATTGAACGAGCAGGAAAAAAATAGTCTGGATCGGATTTTAACCTTTAGTAGCCGCGCGGCAATTGCACAAGAACATGCCTCAGAATTATTGCTGGAGAATAAAACTTCTGAAATTCACAGCTTGATGGAAAATGATGTTTTTCCAGCTCAACAAGTGGTGCGCGATGCCTTAAATTATTTAATTCAGTTGCAACGTGAAGCCAACCGCCGTGCCGAACATGAAGCTCTTGCTGAAGAACAACAGGCAAAATTGCTGATTATCAGTTTAGGTGGATTATTATTGTGTTTTTGCTTATGGATGTTGGGGCAAGTTTTGCGGGTTTTGCGACAAGATAAACAGGCACTCGCCCAAGCTGAAGCCCGTGCGGTGGCGGCTGAACGTGTCAAAGAGGAATTTCTTGCCAATCTCAGCCACGAAATCCGAACACCGCTAAACAGTATTTTGGGCATGACCCAAATCCTTTCTGAAACCCCTCTTCCCGCTGAATATATTGAAATTGTTAATGCAACCCACAGCACGGGTGTGCAATTTTTACGTCTCATGGACGACATTTTAGCTTTAGCACAATTGGAGTCGGGAGAGTTTTGTTTAGCGCAGCAGTCTTTTGTATTGCGGGATGGGCTGGATGAAGTCTTGCAACAAAGTTCTGGCAAAGCCACGAGCAAAGGTTTGAATTTTAATTTATTTTTCGATGAAAGAAATCCTGATAAAGTTCAAGGTGATATGCGCCGCATTCAGCAGATATTTGAACATTTACTGGATAACGCAATTAAATTTACGGAAAAAGGTGAAATTACCGTTTCAGTTTCCAGCCAATTAAACAATCTGCAACAAGTCACGCTAGATTGTATGGTGAAAGACACAGGTTGTGGGATTCCATCGGCACAGATCGGCAGTTTGTTTCAAGCTTTTTCAAAAACACACGCTGTGCAAGGAGGGACGGGGGTAGGCTTGGCATTGTGTCAACGTTTATGTCAGCGCATGGGTGGTACTTTATGGGTGGAAAGTGTGGAGGGCGAAGGCTCAACCTTCTACTTTACGCTTAAGTTGCAACAAGTTTATGTTGAAAATCTTTCTCAAGCAGTCATTGAACATCCCCTCGTTTTGAATACACCTGACTTGAATGCTGTGCAAGTGTTAGTGGTTGAAGATAATACCATGAGCCAAAAAGTTGCCACTTTGATTTTAAAACGCATGGGCTATCATGCCGATGTGGTTAATAATGGCTTGGAGGCGATTCGAGCCTTGGAAACCAAACGTTATGATGTGCTCTTAATGGATGTTAGAATGCCCGAGTTGGATGGTTTAGAAACCACACGGCGCATTTTAGAACGTTGGAAAGCCCCGAATACGCCCTACATTATTGCGATGACTGCCAATGTACAGCCTGAAGCACGCAGCCAATGCTTGGCAATGGGTATGAATGATTATTTAAGCAAACCCGTGCATGTTGATGAATTAGAAGCCGCTTTTATGCGGTGGCGGGCGAGGGTGGGTAGTCGCTAACTGATAAATAGCTCCTCACTCTCTCGACGAAAGCGAGGAAGCCAGTTTTTCAATAAAAAACCGAGGCGGATGGGCATGCTCGGCTTTCTCATGAAATCTTCGGTCTTACTTAACTTCAGACAGCATATATTGTACAGTCGCTTTGATTTCATCATCGCTTAAGCTAGGATTGCCGCCTTTGGGAGGCATGGCATTGATACCTTTGATAGCAGTTTGTACTAAAGCATCTTCACCCTTCGCAATCCGCGCAGCCCAGTCTGCCTTATCTCCAAGCTTTGGTGCTTTCATAACACCCGCTGTATGACAGGCAGTACATACTCCGTTAAATACTTCTTTGCCTGATTTAGGGGCAGCAGCCACCGCAGCCACAGGCGCACTTCCGACATTTACTTGCCCAACGGGTTTAGTCCGTTCATCCGCCGCTTGCGCTTCAAAATTACTACTTGCTGCAAATGCGCTAGAGGCAATACTGCACACTAATAAAGTGGCACTGGCAACGACCTTACGGGTTAAAAAACGACCTTGATAATTCACTCTATGTTTCCCTTGTGTTTGTCTCAATCCACACTCGACCTCATCCGCCAAGTGACTTTCTAACAACAAATTATAACATCCAATGCACAACATCATAAAGCGTGCTTGCTTTCGTCAGCCTTTAAAAGCCTCCTGAATTTTTCATAGCAAAAAATTATCTGCTCATAACAAAATAATATATTATGATATGCTTATATTGTAATTATTCAGCAGCGAGTGGAGTGTAGACATGAATATTCAAGTCAGTTTTGGGGAAGGAATGCAGGTGAATGCCCGCTTTGATAAGTTTACCGTGCACACTGATCAGCCTGAAAGTAATGGCGGTGAAAATACTGCGCCTGATCCCTACTCTTATTTCTTAACCAGTTTAGTCACCTGTGCGGGATTTTTTGTGCTGCGTTTTTGCCAAGCCCGCAATATTCCTATGGATGGCATCAGCTTGAGTTTGGAAAACGACTGGGATGCCGAGCAAAAACTGGTGAAAAATATTGCGATTAATATCAGTTTACCGCCCAGTTTTCCTGCGAAATATACCTCGGCATTAATTCGCGCGACCAATGAATGCAGCGTGAAACGGGCTTTATTGAATCCGCCCAATATTGAAGTGAATGCAGTACAGACGGTGGCAGCTTAGTTGAAAGCCTGCTCAATTTATAGAACCGATTTGGAGTTTTAATCTTAAGTTGACGAGACTGAGCCGATTGTAGGTGTGACTTTATTCGCATGCGTTTTTAACTCGATGGGGCTGTGCGAATAAATTCGCACCTACAATCAAGCCTTTTGATAAAAAACTATTCCGTTTGAAGCTTAACTTTCTTAACTTTAAAGAGAGGAGTAATTTCAAATCGGCTCTGTAGAAGTTACGCAGTTTAACAATCATTCTGTTATTTACAATGAGCTAGTATTATGCAGTTCATAATTATATTTCCAGTCTAATCAGATAGTTACGGATTAAACTGGGTAGCTCCTAATTAATCATTCTTCCTCTGACTCTGCATGCGCTTCCTCCTTATTCTCCGAAGCGACAGGGGTATAACCCTGTAAATCATGAGGCGCATTGGGTAAACCACCGCGCCCAATCACCACAAAACTGCTGGATAATTCATCATTGGCACGCGCTGCACATTGGCGTTTAATCAAAGCACTGGCATCTAAAAACACCACTGGTAAGCTGATCGTGTCTACATTGGGTAAGTCGATTTTAACCTCACCATTAATCCCTGATTTAGAAGAGGCTTCAATCGTACTATTGCCCGTGCGTGAAATAGGGCTGCCTGTGACGATTAAAATTACCCCGCCATTGCCATCTTGTGCATTGGCAACAATTTGACTGTCTTGCAAACGCAATTGATACGGCGCACCGACAATCACGTTGCCACCGTTGCCTTTGCCACCATTCACTGCGGTGTTGATATTAGCGCGGTCTAATTGCAAACGGGAACGCGCGTTTAAAATAATATTGCCACCTTCCCCTTGTTCCGAGGCGGTGGAAACCCGCGCTTGGGTTAAATCCATCTGCGTCGCATTTAAGGTAATATTTCCCGCATTGCCCGTTCCATTATTTGCCGCAGAAATCGCTGTGCCTGATTCTAAACTCAATTTATCTGCCACATATAAGGTAATATTCCCACCTTGCCCCGCGCCCGCACTGCTGTTATCAATCTTGGTTTTATCGCCTTGTAATGACAAATTGCGTGCACTAATGCTGATACGCCCCGCATTTCCCGCATCGACCGTTGTGCCTTCGGAACTGGCTTGAATGCTGGTGGAAGGTGAGAGAATTTCATTGGGATTACTGAGCAATTCTAAATTTTTCGCCACTTTTAGAGTAATGTCACCGCCTTGCCCAGTGTCATAACTGGTAGTGCTGATGCTGCTGTTGGTGAGGCGCAAACAATCCGCTGCGACATAAATATTCCCTGCATTGCCCATTTTGGGATTTTGCGGATCATTGCGCACCGCCGAGGTGGTAAAAATATCGCTGTTGGATAATTCCGCCAAACCCGTAATGATTAAACTGACGTGTCCGCCGTGACTTGTGCCCAAAGCGCGGCTGTCAATTTTAGAACGCTCTTTGAGCAACAAACTTTCAGCTTGAATGGAAATCACACCGCCGTCGGCTTCTTGGGTGGAATTGGCAATTAACGCGCTATTGCTCATCAAAAATTCGCCGCTGCGAATGAAAATATTACCGCCGCCTTGTTTGCCAACGCTTAAACTGCTGGCATCTTCCAAACGCACCGCACCTAAACGGGCTTTGCTATCGAGTAAAATCCCCAAGGGGGCAAAAATAACTTTATCTGCCCGCATCACGCCCACCAATTCAATCCGCCCTGAATTGGCTTGTAAACGCCCGTTATTCAACTGAATATTGCCTGCGGACAAGGATAAAGTTTTGCCTTCGGTGGCATTTAAACTGCTGCCATTGACGGTAATTGTAGCGGGCTTTTGATTGAGAAAACCAAAGGCACTGGG
>JBDKHS010000374.1:0-6139 GCA_039797505.1 Pseudomonadota bacterium
CAGGGAATTATTATGCAACAAGATATTATTTTTGATGTGGAATTAATCCACCGTTATGACAAAGCCGGCCCACGCTACACCTCTTATCCAACGGCGGTGCAATTTCACAGTGGTTTTAACGCAGATGACTATAAACAACACGCGCTTAAAACCAACAGCGCAGGTAATCCGCTGTCCTTATATTTTCACATCCCCTTTTGTGACACCGTGTGTTATTACTGCGGCTGCAATAAAGTTGTCACCAAAGATCGCAGTCGTGCAACTCCCTATTTAGAACGTCTGCACCGTGAAATTGCCTTGCAAGCTGAATTATTTTCCCGCGAACGCCCCGTGACCCAATTGCACTTAGGCGGCGGCACCCCCACGTTTTTAAGCCACAGCGAAATGCGGCAACTGATTGCGGTGACCAAACAGCATTTCCAATTGTTAGACAATGATCAGGGCGAATATTCGATTGAAATTGATCCCCGCGAAGCCGATGCCAAAACTGTCGCCATGTTACGCGAACTGGGTTTCAATCGCATGAGTTTAGGGGTGCAAGATTTCGAGCCGAAAGTGCAAGAAGCCGTCAATCGCATTCAAACTGAAGCCGAAACTTTTAACGTATTGGAAGCGGCGCGGGGCGAGGGTTTTCGCTCAATTAGCATTGATTTAATCTATGGTTTACCGCATCAAACTGTGAGTTCATTTTTACGCACCCTCGACAAAATTTTAAAGGTGATGCCTGAACGTTTGTCGGTGTTTAATTACGCCCACTTGCCCACCTTGTTTAAACCGCAACGCCGCATTAATTCTGAAGACTTACCCAGTGCGATGGAAAAACTCGCGATTTTACAAGCGATGATTCAGCATTTAACCGATGCGGGCTATGTGTATATTGGGATGGATCACTTTGCGCGTCCCGATGATGAACTGGCTATTGCACAGCGCAATGGCAGTTTATACCGCAATTTCCAAGGCTATGCGACTCATGCGGATTGCGATTTAATCGGCTTGGGCGCGACTTCTATCGGCAAAATTGGCAATACTTACAGCCAAAATGTGAAAACTTTAGAAGAATATTACGCGCTGATTGACGCAGGAAAATTACCGATTTTTCGGGGCGTTGCATTAACAGAAGATGATGTATTACGCCGCGCGGTGATTACCCAATTAATCTGCAATTTCACGCTCAATATTAAACGGGTTGAACACGAGTTTAAAATTGATTTTAAAGCGTATTTCAAAGAAGAATGGGACGCGCTGAAATTGATGGAAGCTGATGGTTTACTGGTTCGCATCAATGACGAAATTGAAGTGTTGCCTGCGGGACGTTTATTAGTGCGCAACATTTGCATGGTATTTGATGCGTATTTGCGCAAAGAAAGTGCGCAGCGTTATTCCAAAGTGATTTAAAAACTTTAGGAGTGATACAGTTTAAAATCATTTCTACCCTCAATTTAAATTTCATAATCAATCACTTGTGGTTATGAAACGGCTTAATTGTAGGTGCGAATAAATTCGCACCTACAATAGCCCGCTTCTTATCTGAATCAGGATTTACAGGATTACTCACTGATATTAATCAGATACAGTTTTTTCTTTAATTCTGAAAATCCTGATGCAGATAATCCTTACAATTTCAGCACTACCACAAAACACTCGATGAACGGCTTATTTAACTTTCTACTATTTCTTATCCCAAATTCAGATTAATTGAGAGTAAGACCAAATCCGCACAAAGCTAAAATCGAGGTTTGCAGCAATGGGAAGGCTGTTATACAGTAGTTAATAATCCTAAGTATTAATTTATCCTTACTATGCGTGGCAATTATGGGTGCAGTAGAAACTTTTATCCTCATTTTATTGGCGGTCATGGCATTCGTGGCGGTCTTAGAAAGCTATGTCAATATTCCCTATCCCATTTTATTGGTCTTAACAGGAACATTGCTGGGATTTTTCCCAATCTTGCCCAACTTACAACTTAATCCGCAAGTGGTATTTTTATTATTATTACCGCCCTTGCTCTATTCCGCCGCCCTTTTAACCTCGTGGCGAGATTTTAAAGCGCATTTACATTACATCGGGTCGCTCGCCATTGGTTTAGTGGTGTTCACCACCTTGGCAGTGGGCGTGGTCGCACATTATGCCGCAAATTTGCCGTGGGCCGCTGCTTTTGCCTTGGGTGCAATTGTTTCACCACCTGACGCAGTTGCCGCCACCGCCTTATGTCAACGTTTAGGAGTGCATCCGCGCATTGTCACCGTACTCGAAGGTGAAAGTTTAATTAACGACGCATCGGGTTTGGTGGTCTATAAAATGGCTATTGCTGCCGCTGCCACGGGGGTGTTTTCACTGTGGGACGCGTCTTTAAGTTTTGCCTATGTCGCTATTGGCGGTGTGATTATTGGTTTAATCGTCGGCAGATTAGTGATTGAATTACAAAGTCGTTTAGACAGCCCCCCGATTCAAATCACGATTTCTTTGCTCACACCCTTTGCCTCCTACTTATTGGCAGAAGACCTTCATGTTTCAGGCGTGCTATCAACCGTTGCAGCGGGCTTATACGTTGGGCGGCTTGCCCCAGAAATTTTACTCCCAGCCACACGCCTGCAATTACAACCTGTTTGGCAAACCATTGTGTTTATTTTAAATGGCATGGTGTTTATTTTAATTGGGCTGCAACTGCCCAGCATTTTGAGCAATATTTTAGATCACAAACAACTGCTTGATTTAATTACTGAAGCGATATTGGTATCAGGCACAGTGATTATTGTGCGCTTGTTATGGGTTTTTCCAAATGCCTACGCGCCCTATTTTTCTGCATGGTGGCACAAGCGATTAGACCAAGAAGCCTTTATTCCACCGTGGCAAGCAGTGCTGGTGATTGGTTGGACAGGCATGCGTGGCATTGTTTCGTTGGCGGCCGCCTTGGCAATTCCTGAAGATTTTGTGGGGCGCGATTTAATTTTATTCCTGACCTTCAGCGTGATTTTTGCGACGCTAGTTTTACAAGGGCTGACTTTGCCGACGTTAATTCACCGCCTAAAAGTGGTGGATGATGGCGTGGCAGAACAGGAAGAATTAAGTGCCCGTATTCAAGCGATGCAATCTGCCATTGCACGTATTGACGAGTTAGCCATGCACGAAAAGCAAGTGTCTCCCGACCGCGTCAATCGACTACGGGCGCATTATGAAGATCGCATTCATTACCTGATGTTACGTTTAAACAAAGATGTGGATTGTAATCGCCACGAATCTGACGCGGCCTACACTGCAATGCAGCAAGAGGCCTTAAAAGCAGCATGGCGCACCGTGATTCAGTTGCGCAATGAAGGGCAAATTAATGATGAAACTTTACACCGTATTCAAGGCTTTTTTGATATTGAAGATGCTCGTTTACGTCGCGATTTGGAAGTGGCAGAAAAAGAGCGTCGCGCAATGGAATGTGCGTGTTGCAATGAAGTCAATCTAGAAAAGCCCTGTCAGGATTGTTCCCCCGTTATATTGGAAAAAACTGGAGTCTCATGATGAAAAACTTATTGTTAATCTGTTGTTTAGCAAGCCTCAGTTTTGGGGCTTATGCCAATGATCTTGCTCAGCTTAATTTTTTAGGCTTTTCCAAAACGGGTAAATATCTTGCATTTCAACAATATGGCATTCACGAAGGGCAAGGCACTGCGTTTGCGGAAAGCTTTTTCATCGATGTGAAAGAAAATGATTATGCCGCCAAGCCGATTGAAACCACGGGTACACCCAAGGATGATCTGGCTAAAGTTCGTGCCAATAATTTAAACGAGGCAAAAGCCAAACTTGCAGAATTGGAAATTACAGGCGATTTGCAAGGCATACAGGTGATTGCGCGTTCTATTCATGATTTAGACATCAAAGCCCACAGTGCGCGTTTTGATTTGGGCAGTGCGGTGGCGGGGGCGATAGTCAAAGCTTACAGCTTGAAATTGGAAGAAAAAACAGGGGCACAAGAATGTGCAGCTGGCACAAAAAGTAAGTTATTTACTTTGGAACTGCTGAATGAGCAAGATAAGAAAACTTTCGTCTTGCAAAAGGATAAGAAATTACCACCCAGTCGTGGCTGCCCCACAGGCTATAAAATAGAAGATGTGTATGTGTTTGAAGATAAAGCCATTGTGGTGTTTTTAAATGTGTTACATCAAGGGTTTGAAGGGCAAACTTTGCGTTACATGGCGGTGAGTGGGGAATTAAAGTAGCAAGGTCTTCAGGTTATTTACATTACCGAAATTATTCCCCATAAAATATCACTCCAATTGAATTTCAGCGCAATATCCCCTATCGTTTGTATTCACAAACGACGTATTAAAAAAATCATCACTGCACAGGGACACCTTTCAATGACAAATCCTATTCGCCAAATGCAATTACAATTTGATCCATTACACGACCGTCTACTGTTCCGTCTTAATACCCTCGACAAATCAGAATATCGCTTATGGTTCACGCGACGCTATTGTAAAATTTTATGGCAAGCTCTCGTGCAAATTATCGAAACCCAATATATTCCGCCTCACAGCGATCCACAAACCAAAAGCACCTTGTTTTCTTTCCAACATGAACATGCGGTTAGTCAAACCGACTTCGGCACTAGTTACCGAGAAGACAGCGTACAACATCCCTTAGGTATTGAACCGATTTTAGTCTCTCGTGTCACCATAAAAAATAGTAAAGATGGCAACTCAATTTTATGCCTACATCCCGAAACAGGGGCAGGAATCGAAGTCAAACTTGACTCTAAAATGTTACACTCCCTCCTCAAGCTCCTCTCTGAAGCCGTCAAAAGCAGTGACTGGGAACTGAATTTCACTCTCAATGAAGAAGCAATACCCAGCTCCACTGTAATTAACTAAATAACAAATACTTGTAGCTTGTCACAATACTTGGAATAAACCTTGCTATCATTGGCAGAACATACTATCAAGATTAATTCTCGGATTATCAAGTTAGACTATAACCATTGTTCGCAATTTGCGTTAGAATATCGCAAATAACTATGGGTATTAGCTGCTGTAGATTTCAAAAGTATGTTAAGCTTAGAAAATAGAAAATTTGGCCTCAAATGAGGATGTTTACTTGTTAAACTGAGCTGTGTATTGAATGAAAAATGTCTCCTACACAAATAAACTCAAGTGAAATAACTTGGTTTTACAGACTCAATTTTATCCATATTAGTTATTTGCCAGAAAATAATAGCTTTATAATTTTCTGTAAATGACTCAAACGACACCAACAACAGCAGTATCTCAAATAATATACCAAACTGACACTATGGATATTTCTCACGTTACTAATAGGTTAATTATCAGAACTATCTTATTGGTTAGTTTGTGTATATCGCCGTCGCTTCATGCCGACAAAGTTGCAGGCGCAACCACTGCAAAAGAATACCAAGTTAAAGCAGTTTTTCTATACAATTTTGCCAATTTTATTACTTGGCCAGAATCCGTTTTCAGTAATGCGAGCATTCCTTTTCGTATCTGTATTTTAGGGCAAGACCCCTTCGGTATCTTCATTGATGCTACCACCGAAAATCAGAAAGTCAAAAATCGCCCTTTACAAGTCTTACGGCTTAAAGAACTCAATGCGACACGTCAATGTCAAATTTTGTTTATTAGTGATTCCGAAATTCCCCGTTTAGCAGAAATATTGAGCTTCGCCAAAAACTACACCGTGCTTACGGTGGGAGAAAGTGAAGAATTTATTAATGAAGGGGGGATGATCAAATTTTTCAACCGTAACAATAAAGTCCGTTTAGGAATTAATCCAGATGCTTTAGAGCAAGCCATGCTGAAAGCAGATGCAAATCTACTAAACCTATCGGAGATTATGCGGACATCGCCTCGAGAATAGCACAAGTATGAAAGCTTTTGCCCACATGTCCATCAAGCGCAAACTCATTGTAATTACAATGTTAATCAACATTATTACCTTGCTTGCCGCTTCCGTATTTTTTGCTGCGAATGAAGTCAGCTCCTTGCGTAAAGCGATGATTCGCGACTATTCCGTATTAGCAAAATTAATTGCTGCAAATTCTGTGGTGTATTTGACTTTTTTTGATTCTGAGAATGCCGAAAAAAATATTACTGCACTCAGTGTAGAGGCACATGTCACTGTGGCTGCAGTGTAT
>JBDKHS010000375.1:0-3058 GCA_039797505.1 Pseudomonadota bacterium
CAAAAGTTGACATCGCAGTACTCACCCCAAACGCGAAGGTCATCAAGCCCATGTGCTCAATTGAAGAATAACTGTACATGCGCTTAATATCGCGTTGGCGATGTAAAAATAGCGCGGCAACGAGAAAAGTTAGTAGCCCGAAACCCATCATTAAATGTCCTGCCAAATGATTATGCAGCGAGCCATCAACTAACACTTTCATCCGCACTAAGGCATATAAAGCGACATTTAATAACAAACCTGAGAGCACCGCAGACATTGGCGTAGGGCCTTCGGAATGGGCATCGGGTAGCCAATTATGCAAGGGCACTAAACCGACTTTCGTGCCATAACCCACCAATAAAAATACAAAAGCAATGCTTAATACCACAGGCTGCAATTCGCCAGAATGCGCTGCCAATACATTCCACAATAAAGCTTCGTGGTGTTCGGGAATGACTTGTTCTGCGGCAAAATACAGTAACACCGTGCCGAATAAGGCTTGTGCAATCCCCACACCGCACAAAATGAAGTATTTCCACGCCGCTTCGATAGATTCGGGGGTGCGGTACAAACTCACCAACAACACCGTTGCCAAGGTTGCCGCTTCCATTGCCACCCACAACAAACCTAAGTTGTTAGTCGTCAGCGCGAGCAACATCGCAAACATAAAGCCTTGATACATCGCATGATATAAGCGCATTTGATTCGGGGAAAGTTTCCCCTTGGCTATTTCATAAGCCATGTAAGAACGTGAAAAAATCGCCGTATTCAAACCCACAAAGGCGGTGAGCACGATTAAATACACGTTAAATTCATCGATATAAAACCATTTTTGAGGCGATAAATTGGGGATTGCATGTACATAAATTCCCCACGCCAGCGCGACACTGCTCGCAAACGTGAGGGCACTTAGCAAAATATTCAGCAACGCGCCGCCCCGATTGCCACCAAAAATACCGAGTAAAAACATCCCTAAAAACGGCAGCCACAAGGTGATATCTAAAACGTAACTCATCGTTTGTCGACCTCGTGCAGGCGGTTCATTTGGTCTACGTCTAAAGAGTCAATGCTGCTGCGCATTTCAAAGAAGAACACCCCGAATAATACCGCTGCGACTAACACGTCAAAGGCAATGCCTAATTCCACAATCATCGGCATTCCGTGAGTGGAGACTAAGGCCGCGAAAAATAAGCCATTTTCAATTGCCATGAAGCCCACTACTTGGCTGACGGCTTGGCGGCGGGTGATGATTAATAACATTGCCAACAACACAATCGCCAAACTTTCGCTGATGGTGTTGCGGGTGATGGAATTCGACAGGCTTTTAATCGGCAAGGCGATGTAATAACTGAAAATCACCAAACCCACGCCCGCCAATGAGGTTAAAGTCGGGGTCGCCAAGGTTTCAATTTCACGCTGTAATTTCAAACGTATCACTTGTTTTCGCAGCATCCACGGAATTAACCAAGCTTTTAATACCAAGGTTAATAAGGCAGAAATATATAAATGCGGCTGGTTAGAAATAAAAGCGACTAATGCCGCCGTTATCCCTAATAGCGTGCCTTGCCATGCAAAAATATTGATTAAATTAAATAATCTGGACTGCGCCAACATTGAAAATGAGGTGTACAACACCAAGGCGGACAGCACAAAAATCGCTTGTTCATAATGGGATAAATTTGCAATATTCATTTAGCCCACTTCCAAAATAACATGGCTTAGCATCCCCAACAGTGAGAGTAAAAAAGCGAAACTTAAATAATCAGGGGCGCGGAATAAACGCAGTTTTGCCAGCGTGGTTTCATAAACCGCTAACACTGCGCCCAAAATCATCAGTTTTCCAATAATTGCCAACACGCCAATTCCCAAAGCTTCAGGGGTTAAAGTCGTGGCAATGCCCCAAGGAATGAATAAATTAGCAATCAGCACGCCGTAGACCATTAATTTAATTTGATGCGCCCATTCAATTAAGCCCAAATGCCGCCCGCTGTATTCTAAAATCATCGCTTCGTGCACCATGGTTAATTCTAAATGCGTGCTCGGGTTGTCAATCGGAATGCGACCCGTTTCCGCAATTGCCACCATCATCAAGCCCAAGGCGGCAAAAATGAAGGAAGGACGCAACACTAAACCATGCTGCAATAGATATTCAATCGTGCTCGATAAATTAGTGGTGCTGGCGGTCATCGACAGCGTGAACACTGCCATCAACATTGCAGGTTCTGCCAAAGACGACAGCATCATTTCCCGTGATGCGCCCATCCCTCCGAAAGCCGTGCCCGTGTCCATCGCCGCCAAGGCTGAGAAAAATCGCGCCAAGGCAAAAAAACTGGTGAGCACGATAACGTCAGCAATCGCAGCGGTGGGCAAATCAGTCGCGACCAAGGGCACGACCCCGGCGGATAAAATCATCGTGCCCAGCACAATATACGGGGTGGTGCGAAACAACCATGAAGCCCCGTCAGCAACCACCACTTCTTTACGGAAAAACTTGCGTAAATCGCGATACGGCTGCCACAAACTGGCGGGCGCGTGGTTGTGTAACATTGCCTTACACGCGCGAATCCAGCCCAATAATAAAGGGGCGAGCGCAATCAGCAATAAAGTTTGTAAGCCTGCTAAAAACCAGTTAGCAAATAAGCTGAGTTCCATTATTTTCTAGCCTGCTTAGGTAATTAACCATAATAAAAACAATAAAGTGAAGAAGGAATAAGACAAATAAGTACGAATATTCCCTGTTTGAATATAGCCCAGCGTGCGCGCGCAATAATTTACCGCAGCGGCAATCGGCAAATATAAAGCAGTCCAAGAACGGTCACTGATTTCTAATTTATAATCAATGCGTTTGCTGTGCAAAGTAATCTCTTTTTGTTCTTCAATTTGTTCTTTAACTTTCCACACCGGCTTGAAAATACGCCGAATCGGCATCGCAAACGCAGCAGCGGTGTATTGTGTCCTAGGCGTTCCCCCGCCAAATCCACAATCCCAGGCGGGCGAAATCCGTGATTTTTTGGGGTCGTGTAGCAACAAATAACCCAAACCCCACACCGTCACGATTGAAAGCAAGACCAAAGGC
>JBDKHS010000376.1:0-6439 GCA_039797505.1 Pseudomonadota bacterium
ATGCCCACAGGATCAGTGCTGTCGATTAAGATAACATCTAAACTGTGATCCGCCGCTGCCTGCATCCAGCGAATGCCGTCTGTAAATAAGAAGTTCGCCCGAGAATCCGCATTCGATTCGCACAATTTAGGAAAATATTGTTCAGCAACGCGCGTGACGCGCTCATCAATTTCAATTTGGGTGACTTGGGTCACGCTGTCATGTTTCAACACTTCTCGCAATGAGCCGCAATCACCGCCACCAATAATCGCAATCTCGCGCGGATTTGGATGAATAAATAAGGCAGGATGCACCAACATTTCATGATAAATGAAATTATCGCGATCCGTGACCATAATCACCTCATCCAATGCCATCATTCGCCCAAAATCAGTGGTTTCATACACCGTGATTTTTTGAAAATCGGAATGTTCTTCATGCAACTTTTCCTTGATTCTCAAAGAAAAAGCCGTCCCTGTGGGCTGATCAATTTCACTAAACCATTGTTGATCCAAAAGCATTCGCTTTCCTTAGATAAATGGGTAGAGCTAAACAAATAAGGCTAAATGCAGATTTAGCTCTCCCCCATTCCGACTTTAAAATTAAACTTTAAGTTAAAAGGATAAAGTTAGGTAAAAACACAGACTGAATCTACAAATGCACCGCAACCCGCGTCAACGGATCAATGAGCAAAATCGTCAATAACTGCAAGCTAATCAACACAATCATTGGGGAAAAATCCATGCCCTGATAATAATGTGGCAAACGCCGTGCAGGACGCAATAAAGGTTCATTCAAACGATTCAGTACAGGAATCAAAGGATTATAACCATGCTGTGGGGTGATAAAACTAAACACCGCCGACAAAATCAAAGTGACCGTCACCGTGTAAATTAACAAGGTGGTCAATTCCAGCACCGCCAACAGCAACAAACCCACCACACTTAAACCCTTGCCATACAACCAAAAAGTCAGCGACAGCCGCAACACTTGCAGCAAATACATCAACACAATTGCTGCAAAATCCACATTTTTACGCATTGGCAACCAGCGATAAGCTGAACGCACCACGGGATCAGTCACTTGCCAAATGAACGCTGCACTGACTTCACGGAAACCTGTGCGCGTCCAATACAATAAAACTCTCAGCATTAACAGTAAGATATAAGAGCCAAAGGCTACGTTAATTAAAAACACCAGCGCGTTGACCAAAGGTGAGGCACTCATTTATTTCCCAACTCCTCTGCCATATTCACCGCGCGTTGCTGAGCCGCTTGCAAGGCGCGATCAAATAATTCTTGTAAACCGCCTTGTTGCAAAACTTGCACAGCTTGCTCAGTCGTGCCGCCTTTAGAAGTGACTTGAGCGCGTAAGGTTGCCGCATCATGCTGACTTTCCAATGCCATTTTTGCCGCGCCGAAACCCGTCTGCAAGGTCAGTAAACGCGCGGTTTCCGCAGGTAAGCCTAAATTAATTCCTGCTTTTTCCATCACTTCCATCAATAAAAAGAAGTACGCAGGACCGCTACCTGACAACGCGGTGACTGCATCCATTTGCGTTTCATCTTCCAACCAAATCGTTAAACCCACCGCGCGTAAAATACTTTCTGCTAATTGTTTTTGCGGTGTAGAAACGTGTTTTACTGCAAACAAGGCAGAAGCCCCACTGCGTACTAAAGCAGGGGTATTCGGCATCACCCGCACAATGGCAGCCTGTTCATTGCCCAACCAGCGCGCAATATCCTGTGTGCGAATCCCTGCGGCAATTGAGATAAACAAAGGCAAATGCTTATTGGGTAAGGCGGTTGCCAAGGTTTTCACTACCTCAGACAAAATTTGAGGTTTCACCGCCAACACCACCACATTTGCGCCGTCAATGGCTGCAATATTATCGACATAGCTTTGAATGGGGAAATCAGCCGCCAAGGCACTGGGATTTGGATCAGAGACGCGAATATTTTCAGGATTCACCCCTGTTTCTAATAAACCCCCAATCAGGCTACGTGCCATGTTGCCGCCACCGATAAAAGTGATGATGCTTTTTTTCATTATGATCTTCCTTTGAGTTGATTGTAGGCAGTGTCTTTATGCCATTTATCTGACTATTATAACATCTGTGCGCTCAAGCTGTGGCTTTCTAAGCTGTATTTTTATATATAAAAATCAATAGTGTAAATAAAAATACTGTCCTTTTAGTGCTATCTAAAATCATCCCATAAAAGCTTTAAATTAAGAAATTATCTCAGGGCAATTTTTTCAGCAAAAAAATCGTATAATTAACTCTGTCGCTTAGACACGACAGTTCATACTAACTAAAAAATGCAAATCCCAAGGGAGGGATAACACTATGTTCTTAACTGAAGAACAACAGATGATTCGTGACAGCGCACGCGCTTTTGCCCGTGAACAACTCGCACCTCATGCCGCTGCATGGGATAAAAATCATACTTTTCCAAAAGCTGCCTTGGCTGAATTGGCAAAACTGGGCTTTTTCGGGATTGTTGTGCCCGAAGAATGGGGTGGAGCGGGCGCAGATTATGTGTCCTTAGCGGTGGCAATTGAAGAAATTGCGGCGGGTGATGGTGCATGTTCTACTATTTTGAGTGTGAATAATTCACTCGCCTGCACGATTATCCTGAAATTTGGTACAGAGGCTCAAAAGACACAGTTTTTGAAACCCTTAGCCATAGGCGACATGCTCGGCGCGTTTTGCCTGACCGAGCCTCAAGCGGGTTCTGATGCCGCTGATTTGCGAACCAAAGCTGTGCGTGAGGGCGATGAATATGTGTTAAATGGGGTGAAGCAATTTATCACCTCGGGGAAAAATGCGGATGTCGCAATTGTGTTTGCGGTGACTGATGCGCAGGCAGGAAAAAAAGGGATTAGTGCGTTTATCGTGCCCACTGCCACGTCTGGTTATATTGTGGCACGCATTGAAGACAAATTAGGTCAACATGCTTCTGATACTGCACAAATTGTGCTCGAAAACTTACGCATTCCCGCCAGTTACTTGCTGGGCAAAGAGGGCGAGGGTTACAAAATCGCACTGAGCAATTTGGAAGGGGGACGCATTGGCATTGCCGCCCAATCGGTGGGGATGGCACAGGCGGCATTTAATGCAGCTCGCAGTTATGCGAAAGAACGGATTACGTTTGGAAAGCCGATTATTGAACACCAAGCGATTGCGTTTAAATTTGCGGATATGGCAACTCAAATTGAAGCAGCGCGTTTACTGGTATGGCGGGCGGCAAGTTTGCGCGACAAGGGTTTGCCCTGTTTGAAAGAAGCCTCGATGGCTAAATTATTTGCTTCTGAAATGGCTGAAAAAGTCTGTTCCGAAGCGATTCAAATCCACGGCGGTTATGGCTATTTAAGCGATTTTCCTGTGGAACGTATTTATCGTGATGTGCGAATTTCACAGATTTATGAAGGCACAAGCGAAATTCAACGCTGGGTTATCAGTCGTGCGGTGGAAAATGAGTCGTAACAACTGATTTCCATCACCTTTCAAATTATTAAAATACCTCCATAATGGGGGTATTTTTATCTGAGTATTTAAGAGATAAGTGGTTTAACCTGCTTGTTGTCTGAATCAGGATTTACAGAATTATCCGAATAAGCAGGATTACACCATATTATATAGAATTGAGTTTTACTCGTTCATTTTAAAAGTTTTTAATGCTGTAAACCCTGATTCAGACAAGTGATGTATACCGCTGACTGCGGCGCTTTGACAGGAGTATTCTATGGAATACATAGCGAATGATAAGAAAACTAGACGACCAAGCCTTGACGCAAATGCGTCTTTACTCATTCGATGTACTCGCGAATGTAGAAATGTTTATCGCAATGTTTATCGAAAACTGAAATTCTTTTGGCAACAATGCAATTTATTTCGGGATGGACAATTTACCTTGTTGGCTCGGGCTGAAGTTCTCGCTCAAATTGAGGAGAAATCAGGCTTGATCACTTTGGAAACGGCATCCCCCAATTCTTTGCTGGAATTGCAACAAATTTTAAAACATTTTCCTGCACAAGAAGAAGTGCAGCGGCGTTTCCCACATGCCAAAGTTTTATTGTTGGGTCATGCCGTGGATATGAATATGTTACAAATGAAAGCCTTTGGTTCGGGTTGGTGCTCAGGAAATCTCAATTTATTAAATCCCCCTGTAAAACCCCTAAATCGTGAAACACACTGGTTTTTAGGCGACGAAATTTTATCTTTGGCACGTCGTTTGTCGTTGGAACATGGGGGGACGGTGCTCACGGGGGCTTGTGATCGCATTTGTCACGGCAACCCGCATCAAAACCGTTTAGACACGGTGAAAGAGGTTTCCACTGAACAGGCATTATACCGCTTACCTGATGTGGTTTTAATCAATGCGGGGGATTATGAACATGTGTTTGATAGGGACGTGCCCATCAATCGATTTTTCAAAAAGCTTCCCGAAGATCAAATCGATAACTGGCTGGAATATAATGGATTATACAAAGATGAACGGCGTTGGTTGCATTATTTGGATAAGTAAACAGTTGACAAAAAGCCCGTTCTACTCAAACGTTAATGACGTTGCTTGATTTCTAAAATCCCATTGAGTTGACGCTGCATGTCTACATTTTTCAAGAAACTCATTCCCAACAAAATATTACGCGGGAAATTACCTTGCACCACCACAGCTTCAACATAACGTTGGCGCACACCATTCAGTGAAATTTCATCTAAAGACACTGTATAAGCCGCTGCTACCCCTGAAGCCGTTGACACGTTCACAATGCCATTATGATGTTTTTTATAATCCAGCCCCAACGAACTGGCATGAGATTCATTCATTGCCACATCACTTGCACCCGTATCCACAAGCACTTCTATCGAATGTCCATTGAGTTTAGCGGTGGTAATATACATGCCTTGAGAATTTGGGGAAATGCGAATACTGGCATTTTCTGGGGCGGGTGGCGCGACATTGCTGAGCGGGGCATTTAATCCATAACTCACTTGTTTACCTTCGATTTCTAACACGGCAGCTTCACTGTCCGCAGAAATCAATTTAACACCCTCAGAGCTGCTTTGTCCGACCGCGAGCCGTTGATAACGTCCACCAATCATCACCACAATATTGTCTTGTGATAGGGCAACGACATAAATACTTTTGGTAAACACGGCAGAGCTGGGGGCGGAAGCAAAGCATAATCCCACCAAGCCCAGTGTACGAATATTGCGGGAAAAAATACGAGCCAGCCTTTGAAAAGGGGCGGATGAAAACGCGGGGAAAGGGTTGTAATTCAAGGGAGTGACTACTAAAAATCATGGATCGTGAGATTAAGCATAAACAGCATTTCACCAAATGTACAGTTTTTTCTCAAGGGAATAATTTTAAATTTTGAGACGTAATTTTAACTGCACCCCAACTTCTCAAGAGTGGGATTGAGGGGCGCAGTTAAATTCAAAAACTTACTGTTTACCCGCAGCAACTTTAAGTTTTTGCCAATATTTTTCAAACAGCACTAAAGAATCGCCCACATCTTGCTGTAATTGTGCGTTCTTCAAATCGTCCGCACTGGGATAAGCGATGCGATTTTCAGTGACTTTCTTTGGTAACAATTTGATGACTTCAAGATTTGGCGAAGCATAGCCGATTTCTTCAGCAATAATTTTACCGATTTCAGGGCGTAAAATGAAATTGATAAACTTATAAGCATTTTCTAAATGTTTCGCACCTTGAGGAATGACTAAATTATCTATCCACAAAGTCACACCTTCCGCAGGATACACGTATTGAATATCTGCATTTTCACGATTGGCGATGAAAGCTTCACCGTTCCAAATCATGCCTGATTTTACTTCGCCTTCCAAAAACATCACTTTTGGAGACTCAGCATAGAACATTTTCACATTTGGCAGTAATTCTTTGAGTTTTTCATACGCCTGATTCAAGTGTTCTTCATTGGTATCATTAGCAGGATAACCCAGAACTTTTAAACCCATGCCCATGACTTCGCGCATGTCGTCTAGCATTAACAACGAACCTTTGTATTTTACATCCCATAAGTCCGCCCATTTGCTAATCGTACCCGTTTTAATCTGTTTGCTATTAAACCCAATGCCCGTCGTTCCCCAAGTATAGGGCACGCTAAACTGATTATTGGGGTCATAAGCTTGATTCAGTAATTTGGGGTCGAGATTTTTGAAATTAGAAAGCTTAGATAAATCTAACTTAGTAAGCATGTTTTCACGAATCATGCGACTTACATAATAATTCGAGGGTACGACTAAATCATAACCTTCGCCGCGCAGAGTTTTGACCTTGGCATACATCACTTCATTGGTGTCATAGGTGGCATAATTCACCTTGATACCCGTTTCTTGGGTAAACTTGTCCAAAACTGCTTTAGGCAAATATTCTGCCCAATTGTACAAATTTAACTCTTTGGCTTCTTCTGCAAATAAGGGCGTACTTAAA
>JBDKHS010000377.1:0-5727 GCA_039797505.1 Pseudomonadota bacterium
AAAGGCTATTTTTCAAATCTTGCGATTCCGGGTTTTCTGAAACATGCTTGGGTGCATACCGTGGATTGGCGCGACAGTCCTATCACGCCGAATCCCACCATTGTTGAAGCGGTCAGCGAGGGCGTATTAAAGCGCAGCGCGTTTTATCCGATGTTGTCGGATTATGTGATTATTCTTGCACCAAAAAATGTCACTGAAGAGGATCGTAAAGGGGCATGCGTCAAAGCGAATCAAATTGTGGGCAATCAATACGATATTTATTTTGAGTTCGATATTGAGAAAGAATTGCAATATTACCAAGGCAAACAAACCGAAGAAGCCAGTAAGGATTTAGAACAAGGGCAACAGTGGTTACAAAATTATGATCACGGCTTTAGTTGCACCGAAGTGGCTTCATTTTCGTGGTGGCATAAGCGCGAAGCTTTACGTTTATATCGCAGTTTACACCGTGGCAAAAACGTCATCCTTGCCGACACCTTTCTCAATGGCGGCTGGGAAATTCGTTGGATGAGTCAATCTGTGACTGTAGATGTGGCGCGGAAAATGGGTTTACATGAGGAAGGTTTAGCGATGATTGAAAAGTATCGGCGGTAAGAGCTTTTCAAAATAAACAGGATAAATTCATAAAGCTCGAAAATCCTGTAAACGCTGATTCAGATTAAAAAAGCCCCGATGCTTTTCAAAAACATCGGGGCTTTTTTATTTAAGATGGAATATCTAACTTATTGATAACGCACTGAGAAAAAGAAAGTCCGCCCCATTGCAGGATAAAATGCAGCGGTTTCATAGCCCTTATCTAAGGCATTATCTAAACGTGCTTGCACCGACCAATGTTGATCAAAAGCATATTCACCCCGTAGATTTAAGGTGGTATAACCACCTAAACGCACTTTATTTGCCGCATCTTCATAACGATGACTTTGCGCCAACACACCACCCGCCAAACGCCACGCGCCCATACGATAACCCGTTTCCAGCGATGCGGTTTGTTGCGCCCGACGTGGCAATAAACGCCCCGTTTTTTCGTCTTCAGGTTTCAGCCATTGAAACATTGCAGACATATCCCATTGCTGCCCTTTCCAGCTCAGCGTATTTTCTAAACCGCGAATTTTCGCTTTATTAATATTCTGAATCGGATAGCCGCCAATCAACTGATCAATCTTGGTTTGATAAGCATTGATACCCCAACTCACTTGCTGAATTTTCCCCGCAAAACCCAATTCCAGATTATGCGAGGTTTCAGGCTTAATATTGGGATTGCCATAATTGGGATAATACAATTCGTTAAACGTCGGGGCGCGGAAAGCGGTGCTATACGCTAAGAAACTACGAAACGCAGGACTGAAAGCATAACCCAGCGAAGCATTACCCGTTTTATGCGTGCCAAACTGTTCATTTTTATCTCTGCGCCCGCCGAGCAACATTTCAAACTTGCCAAATTGATATTGATATTGTGCAAACGTGCCGTCATTGTCGCGGGAACTGATGGCATACGGCGTAGTGCTATCCACTTTATCGGTTTGATGATCGTAGCCCAAAATCAAAGATTCATTTTTTGAAATCACGATATTATTTTGCCAAGTCCAGGCATTGCGATCCGTTTTATAACGAGCGTCGGCAACATTCCCGAAGTTTCTTTGATCATCGCGACTGTTGCTGAGATTCAAACTCATCTGCCACGTCGAAGGCAGCCCCGCCAACACTTTCAGCCCTGATACTTGTTGAGTGAAATCGGTTTGATTGTTGTAGGTGGAATCGTATTGATTCGTGCCCTGCACCCGCATGGAATGCGCTTCAACACTTAAATCTTGACTGAAACGATGCCCCAAACGCACGGTGTAGGCATTATTGCTGTAACCATCTTTGTCAGGCTCTACGGTGAAGCAACCTGCTTTTAAACTGCCACGACAGGTATTATAACCATCGCTTTTGATACGGCTGCCATAGAGGCTGTACCAACTATTGCCCTCAGCTCCCGAAATCCCGAGGCTCATTTGTTGGGTTTGATAAGACCCCATGCCAAACTTCAAACTGGGTTTTGCCTCGCCCGAACCTGCACGGGTAAAAATCTGAATCACCCCGCCAATCGCTTCCGAGCCGTATAAACTGGAACGCGCACCGCGCACCACTTCAATGCGTTCAATTTGTTCGAGCGGAATATCTTGGATGGAAGCCAAGCCCAAGGTGGCTGAGCCGATTTTGACCCCGTCAATTAATATTAACGTTTGATTGGAATTCGTGCCGCGCATGAACACGCTGCTGGCTTTGCCTAAACCGCCATTGCTAGCAATATCCACCCCCGCCAAGCCGCGCAAAATATCGGGCAAGCTGCTTTGTTGGCTGTGTTCGATTTGTTCACGATTAATCACCGTGACCGAGGCAAGGGTTTCTTCAACGGTTTTTGCGCTACGGCTGGCAGTCACCACCATTTCTGGCTGACTGGCAAACTCGTCTGCAAAGCTGAGGCTGGGTAATAACAGGGGAAATAAGTAATAAGATTTGTTCAAAATAATTCCTCTTAATTATGAATTCATCAGAGAGGAAGGGAGAAAAGGATGCACATCCCACTCCAAAAAGTGAGAGCCGTCGCGGCGCATTCATCCAGTCCGTTGCCCTCCGCAACCGACATTATTATTTAGTTTGTGAAGGTCGGTCTCCGGACTTATAAGCAGGCTTTAACCCTCAAAATTCGCCTTCCCACACGGAAATAGGCGTGCAGTGGCATAATGAATCTTGTTTACTTAGTTTACCGTTGCGGGGGCAGTGTCGGAGTTTCACCGACTTCCCGTGCAAGCAAGCTTGCTACCTTAACAAAACGCTTGATTTAACAAGGATAACAAGGGGATGTCAAGTGAAAGTTTAGAGTCGTGCAGGTTGGGTTGCAAACGCCAACCCAACCTACGCATTTTCTTAGCCTACATTTCATCGGAAAAAATAAAAAAGGACTGGCAGTGCTTTGAGCACTGCCAGTCCTCGTAAGTGGAGATTCACGATAAAAACCTAGCAGGTCTCATGCAAAAACTTTAATTGAATTAGGAGTTACGCAGTTGAAACACTAATTCTTTTATTTACAATGAATTAGTATTGTGCGCTGCACAATCGTGTTTCTAGTAAAATCAAACAGTTACCGATTCAACTGCGTAACTCCTAACTTCTGTAATTAACAGCTTGTTTTCTCTATTTAATTTCGTCGTACTCAGGTTAAAATAAGACAACGAGTGATTATAGAGCCGATTTGAAATCGCCCCTATTCTGAAGTTAAAGTAGGTTGGGTTAGCCTAGGGCGTGTCATCAATTAAACCTTAACTGCGCCCCCAACCCCCTAAAAGGGGGCTCAAGATTAAAACCAGCCCCTAAATCCCCTAAAGGGGATTTAAAACTGCTTTGATTTTTGTGTTTAGCCCCCTTTAGGGCGTTGGGGGCGCAGTTAAGATTCAAATATTCCGCATTCCACTACCTTGCATACAGGCTACTGCCTGTTAAGGCTTAATTGATGACACGCCCTAAGCTAACCCAACGAAAATAAAGCAGTTCAGTTGGGTTGCCAGCCCAACCTACGAGGCTAATTTATTGATTATTTTAATATTTACCCGTTTTATAGATAGCTAATTGATATTTATAAGTATTTCCGTCGAACTCAGGTTATCTATAGAAATCAAAAAGTACAAAATTTTCTGCGATATACTTTTACTTTCACCACTGGAGGAATGAAAACTGATGCAAGCCTTGCGTAAAAACAAACTGCTTTGCAATACCCCTGATGACCCTCACCATATTACTTATATGGAATGGGGTGATGAACAGAATCCTAAAGTCTTAATTTGTGTGCATGGCTTAATGCGTAATGCTTATGATTTTGAAGAATTTGCGAGCGAGCTTTCCAAAGATTATCGGGTGTTGGCGGTGGATGTGGTGGGGCGCGGTCAAAGTGACTGGCTGCAAAATTACCAGAATTACAACTACAACACCTATGTTGGCGATTTACTGAATTTATGTTTTAGCTTGAATTTGACCCAAGTGGATTGGGTGGGAACGTCGATGGGCGGTTTAATTGGAATGACGATTGCGTCCTTGCCAAACTCACCAATTCGTAAATTGGTGCTGAATGATATTGGCGCGTATGTTCCTCAAGCGGCTTTACAACGTATTGCGACGTATATTTCTCAAGACCCCCCGCATTTTGCAGATTTGAATGCCGCAGAATTATATTTTCGGGAAGTTTATCAACCCTTTGGCGAACTTAGTGCGGCACAATGGCAACATATTACAAAGTCCAGTGTACGTTCAACACCTGAGGGCGACTTAACTTTAAGTTACGATCCCAATATTCCAAAAGCGTTTATTCCTGAAGGACAGACTGCGGAAAGTATTCAAGCGGTGGAGTTGTGGATGTTATGGGAAAAAGTGCAATGTCCGACGCTGATTTTGCGCGGGGCTGAGTCGGATTTGTTGCAGGCTGATGTGGTCGCCCAAATGCAGCAAGGACGGGAAAATGTGCACAGTATTACTGTGCCTAAAGTGGGGCACGCGCCTTCTTTGATGATTCCTGAGCAAATTGAGTGGGTGCGAAGTTGGTTGTTGTCGGAATAGTTTGTTAACTGCGTCTTCCTAAAGGGGCAGGGCTTCATCAAAGAATACAAAACTGAGATATAATAATAGGAGTTACGCAGTTGAATCCGTAACTGTATTACTGCGGTGGAATACGGCTTGCGCCTATTCCACCCTACGCTTGATAAAGCTTTTTGAATTAATTAACCTCGTAGGTTGGACTGGCAACCCAACTGAAAAATATCCAAGAAATAGAGATGTTGGCGATTAAATCTCATCTATTGCTATAAATCGTTGTTTATAAAAATGAGTTAGAGCTGTTTTGGAAATAAGTCCATACAATTCTTGAAAGCGATCTTTAAGCTCGGTGCGGGTACATTGGAATAAAATGCTTTCTTTCTCTAAATGTGTACGTGGCAAAGAAAACACCTCAAGAATATTACCGTCTGTAATCAAACAAAATGTACATCCTGTCCACAATGCGTAACTTTTAGCCTGATTTCTAGCTTGAACCATCTGTTTTTGTTTGACCAATAACTGTTCGCGTTTTGCCTCAACTATCAATAATATCTGATTGTTCAGACTTTCTAAATCATCGTGAAAAATTGCAAAATCAACGTGCAATACAGTCGGTTTTGAACCTATTGCAGCACTGACAGGCATATCATCATATCTATCCCGTTCCTCATAACCCAAATTAAATAACAAGGGAATTATAAATTTAGTTTCTACTTCCTTTTCTGTTCTTAATTCTTTAGAGGCTAAATTTTCTAAATCCAACCATTTCTCAGCACTCCATGTAAGCTGAAAACTGCTTGTTTCAACTATTTTAGGAGGTTGTGGCGATACGTCTCCCGATAAATACACCCAATCTTCTAAACTCAACTCCCATTGTTCACCTAATTTTAGAATTGAAGGACTGACTGAGATTCCATTATCCCAAAATAATTGATTGATACGTAACATAGCTTCTTCTGTACGCCGCACATATCCAAACTTTCTGATAAGTGTTTTAACTTTCATACGTTTAGGTTTATCTAAACTGTGTTTTAATTCTTCAATAATTTCCATGAAAATCCAATAGCTCAAGTAGGGTGGGCATTGCCCACCATTGCATATTCAGAGATCACATTCTGGTGGGCAATGCCCACCCTACACTTTCTTAAAATAGACCTGCTA
>JBDKHS010000378.1:0-9303 GCA_039797505.1 Pseudomonadota bacterium
TTTCAACTGCGTAACTCCTACAACCAGCTCTGTTGACAACATCAACGATTCAGTTTGAAGCTTAACTTCAGAATAGGGGTGATTTCAAATCGGTTCTATACACCCTACGAGCTGCACAACCGTATTTACATTAAAATTAAATAGTTAGCGATTTAACTGCGTAACTCCTAATATAGTCGCATTCATCACATCGTGTCGGATTCATGCTCTTTTCAATGCTAGTTTTGCGCCAACTGCGTAACTCCTAGATATGTTAAACTTTTTCATCAAATGATTAACTTCGGCGTTGTTCAGGAATATTATGACAAGACTCATCCTCCCTGTCATCAACGTCAACCCCGCTATGTCTCCTGAAGAGGAGGAAGGTTTAGATTACATGCCAATGCCGAACAAGATGCAAACCTATCGCGCTCCGATTTTGCCAGAGCCTGAAACTCTGAAAGGTATCGAGGCTGCCAAGGCGGTTTTAGACCAATTATTAACCGTGGTCAGCACTTATCAGATGGGTGATATTCCCAGCCCTATCGACATGATGCAACTCGACAGCAAGAACCGCGACCTAGTGCAACAAGTGTTGGGCGAGGGCGAAGTTCAAGCGCGTTACCACGGTACAGCAGCGGAATATCGCATTCAAGAATCGGTCTTTGCAGGAGTGTGGCAACTTCAGCAATTTGATTTAAAGGGGTGCTTGCAACAAGCAGAAATTGAAGTTTCTGAGTTCCCACAACGATTTGTTGAAATTGTCGCCCCTACGGGTGAAATCGGCTTAAAAATTGATGAAAACCCGCCTGAAGGCTTGATGAATGCGCCTTCTATCCTCACCGAGATTGTCGCAAAACAAGCAGAATATGAAATTGGAATGCCCGCCCATGTGATTAATCTCACCCTGCTACCCATTACCCCAGAAGACAAAAAATACATGATTGAAATTTTGGGCGGCGGCAATGCGGTGATTCTGTCCCAAGGCTATGGCAATTGTCGGATTACTAGCACGCGCCTGCGTCACCTGTGGTGGGTGCAATATTTTAATACGATGGACACGCTGATTTTGAACACCTTGGAAATTATCGACCTTCCCCAAGTCGCCAAAGCGGCTGCGGAAGATATTGCTGATAGCGCGAAACGCCTGCAAGACCTGCGTCAAGATTATTTACAGTGGGTGTAATTCATGTCCTCGGGTGAAATTCAAGCCGCACGGCTGCAACAAATTTTCAGCGAAATTCAACAGCAGCGGATGCAAGATATTCCTATTTTAAATCCCGCGTTGCAAGTCGAAAGCCTAGGATTTCGGGAATGGAATGGGCAAAGCGTCGGCATTTTAATCACGCCGTGGTTTATGAATGTGATTATTTTGTCCGCCGCCCCTGTGCCAGAATTGCGCACGGGCGACAGTATCAGTTTTGCATTTCCATCTGCGAATTATGAATTTCTAAAAAACACCGAAGCGGAATTAACTTATTACAGTTGCTCGCTATTTTCCCCAATGTTTGAATTTGAAACCCAAGAGCAAGCGCGGACGGTGGCAGTTTCGGTGCTGGAATTACTATTTCAAGCCCCACAAGTTGCCGCGCCTGCGGTTGCAGCCCCTACAACCTTATCTCGCCGTAATTTATTACGCGGTAAATTATATCAAGAATAATATGCACTATAAAGACTTACGTGATTTCATCGCGCAACTGGAACAACGTCAACAACTGAAACGCATTAGCTACGCACTCGACCCTAATTTAGAAATGACCGAAGTGTGTGATCGTACTTTGCAGGCAGGCGGCGCAGCATTATTGTTTGAAAATCCCAAAGGTTACGATATTCCTGTGTTGGCGAACTTGTTCGGTACGCCGCAACGGGTTGCGCTCGGCATGGGACAAGAATCGGTGGCAGCGTTGCGTGATTTGGGCAAATTGTTGGCGTTTTTGAAAGAGCCTGAACCGCCCAAAGGAATTCGTGATTTATTCGACAAATTGCCGATGTTCAAGCAAGTGTTGAATATGCCTGTCAAAGTGGTGAAACGTCCGCCTTGTCAGGAAATTATTTTAGAAGGTGATGCGGTGGATTTGTCGCGCTTGCCGATTCAAAAATGTTGGCCTGAAGATGCCGCGCCGCTGATTACTTGGGGCTTGGTGATTACCAAAGGGCTTTCTAAAACTCGGCAAAATCTGGGCATTTATCGCCAACAAGTCATCGATAAAAATCGGGTGATTATGCGCTGGTTGGCACATCGCGGCGGGGCTTTGGATTATTTGGAATGGAAACAAAGCCGTCCAAATGAACCCTTTCCGATTGCGGTTGCTTTAGGCACTGATCCCGCCACGATTTTGGGCGCGGTCACGCCTGTGCCTGACACTTTGTCAGAATATGCGTTTGCGGGCTTGTTGCGCGGCAGTCGCACGGAAGTGGCAAAATGTCTCAGCCATGATTTACAAGTGCCTGCCAATGCGGAATTTGTGCTAGAAGGCTTTATTTATCCGAATGATACTGCTTTAGAAGGCCCATTCGGGGATCATACCGGCTATTATAACGAGCAAGATTATTTCCCCGTGTTTACCATTGAACGCATCACTCATCGCGAAAAACCGATTTATCACAGCACTTATACGGGCAGACCGCCTGATGAACCTGCGATTCTTGGTGTGGCGTTAAATGAAGTATTTGTGCCAATTTTGCAAAAGCAATTCCCTGAAATTGAAGATTTTTATTTGCCACCTGAAGGCTGTTCGTATCGTATGGCAGTGGTCAGCATTCGCAAGCAATATGCGGGTCATGCCAAGCGGGTGATGTTTGGAATTTGGTCATATTTGCGGCAATTTATGTATACCAAATTTGTGATTGTCACCGATACTGACATTAACGTGCGTGATTGGAATGATGTGATTTGGGCGATGACCACGCGCATGGATCCGGTGCGAGACACCGTGCTGCTGGAAAATACCCCGATTGATTATTTAGATTTTGCCTCGCCGATTTCAGGCTTGGGCGGGAAAATTGGTTTTGATGCCACCAATAAATGGCCCGGCGAAACCCAGCGTGAATGGGGTAAACCTATTGAAATGTCTGCCGATATTAAGCAAAAAATTGATGACATTTGGGATGAACTCGGGATTGCGTAAACTGGGGCTGTATTTAATCAGTGTCGGCTTGTGGAGTCATGTGCTTGCCGAAGAAGGCGTATTGAAAGAAAAACACAGTTTCAGTACCAATCCCCCAGCGGCTGAACATTATGATAACTCGGCGCATTTACAAGAAACTTTGGAGTTTTCAGGAGCGGATTGTCTCGAAGTTAAAATTTCTGGCAGTTCTCAAAAAGAGGATGTCCTGAATATTTATGATGCTAATCAAAAGCTCATCAGAAATTTTTCGGGAAAAGTGAATAATACGACCCTGTCTTTGTTTGATAATAAAATTGGCGTTGAATTTCGTTCTAACAGCTACGCAACAGATAAGGGTTTTCAAGTCACCTTGCTTGAAAAAAATATTGATCGCTGTTTGCCAGAAATTCGTGAAGAATTCATTAAGACTGCGAAAGATATTCTGCATCACGGTGCAAATGAAGTCATCGATAATTTAGATGCACCTCAAGGTCTCCTGAATAATTTAAATAACAAGTTGCGTCCAAATAGTAGTTTAGAAAATGTGTTGCCCGAGGTGGTGAAGAGTTTTTTGGAACTGGCAAATTATTATCAAAAAGTGACTGAGAAAGCTCCGCAAATTAAGGCAACTTTGGAAAGTCGTCAAAAAAACTTGGATGAATTACAGCAGCGGGTGAGTAATATTATTGAACGCTTGAATAAAGGTCAGGCAGAATATACGGGGGTTGCAGAGCGTGACCAGTTGCTGGAATCACGCACTGAATTACAAGAGCTGAAAAAGAAACGTTTGATTTCAGCAGATGCGTACCAAAAAATCGCGGCAAATATTGCGATTCGTAAAAAAGTTTGGGAACACTTACATCAATTGCAATATGAAGCCCTTAAGCCTTTACCTTTGTATCTCAATAATATTCAAGTCTTACTCCATTTTATGGAGAGTAATGTGCAAGTTTATCAAAAAACTGCCAGTGAAACGGTATTGCGCAATGGAGGGTTAAAAGATTTTAATATTACGCTAGTGGAGTTAAGGCAAGCAGTCGCTATCATCACGGAACAGGAAAATATTATCCAAAAAGCTTTAAAAGTTCTAGGACAGGAACATGCAGTTACCGATAAGCTTAAATAGTTTATTACATCCACGTCCCTTGTTTGTCTTGATAGCCTTATCGAGCAGTGTTGCAATTTATGGGGTACTGAATGATGAGCAACGAGTTAAAGAAGCCTCTCATTTACAAAAGGAAATGCCGTCCGTTGCCCCCGCTGTTGTGGATGAAAGTGCTTCTAAAGGTTTGACCTGGGCTGAGGCGGGAAAACAATTGCTTGCTTTGGAAGAAAAGCGAGAAACCGCAACGCAATTATTTCAAGAACGCTTTAATAAAACCGAAGAAAATCCAGATAAAACATTAAAGAGGCAGGGTTCTCCGATTAGAATCGCCGATCCGATGGATACTGTAAAATCCCCAACAACCTCCGTCAATCCTCTCCGTCCTCACAAAACTAATAAGAAAAAAATTAAAAAACGTAAGGTATCTACTTGCTGTCGCTGCCCTATTCAAAAAATAAAACGCAGAAAACCAGAGAGCTATTGCAGATAATAGTTAAGCGAATTATTTCAATCTGAATCCAAATTAATTTATACTAACGCATTGATGTGCATAGTGACTGTAATAATCACTAGGACATATCCCCAAGGAGGAAAGACAGTGCTTACTTTCCATCAGTATTCATTCCCCATGCCACTCCCCAAACGTTGGGAGAGCAACACATTGAACCCTGACTATGACGGCTTTCACACATCACTTACAAAAATATCTGGATGAAAATATTCCAATTACGCAAGAAATTGGGATTAAAGTTGTACGCTTTGATGCAAAAGGTTTAGTATTAACCGCCCCTTTGATCGCGAATAAAAATGATAAAAACACCGCTTTTGGGGGAAGTTTAGCAGCGGTGATTATTTTATCAGGCTGGGCATTGACGCATTTAACCCTAGAGGAATTAGGGGTGAAAGGTTCGACTGTGGTACGCCGCAGCAAAATCGATTATTTACGTCCTGTCAAACAGGACATTTATGCCATTTGCAGCATGCCTGCCCCTGAAGTGGTAGCGCAATTCAAGCAAGACATTCTCGAAAAGGGAAAAGCCCGTTGGGAATTGCATGCCCGTGTTGAAACCGAACATGAGTTAGCTGTCGACTTCTCAGGGGTGTATGTTGCATGTAGAGAGTAAGGAACTTTCAAATTGTTTGAGCTTGTAAGTTTAATCGTCCTTGGGGCTTTTGCAGGAACATTAGCGGGATTATTAGGTATTGGTGGCGGTGCGGTTATCGTGCCGATTTTAATCCTGATCTTACAATCTCATCCAGAAATGCCTAGCGAACATCTCATGCACATTGCCATTGGAACTTCATTGGCAACCATCGTTTTGACTGCCATCTCCTCTATTATTGCCCATCAACGTCATGGTGCTATCAACTGGCAAGTAGCAAAACGGCTTGCCCCTTGGATTGTCATCGGTTCACTTTCAGGGGCGATATTGGCAGGTGTGTTGTCAAACTTAAGTCTGAAAGTTATTTTCATCATCTTTTTATTCATTATCGCCTTGCAAATGATTTTCGGAAAGCCACCCGCCCCCAATCGGCAGTTACCAAAAACTTTGGGGCTGGGGATAGCAGGCACGATCATTGGTATCGTGTCCTCGTTGGTCGGCATTGCGGGCGGCTCGATGACCGTGCCCTTTTTAGTGATGTGTAATATCCCCATGCGTAACGCCGTGGCAACTTCTGCAGCCTGTGGTTTTCCGATTGCGCTGGCGGGAGTTATCGGGTTTATTTTCACAGGTTGGAATACGACAGGATTACCCACCTCCTCAATGCTGGGTTATGTTTATATTCCAGCGTTCTTGACAATTACCCCTTTGACTTTATTGTTTGCACCGCTTGGGGCAAAATTAGCACACAGTATTCCTGTCAATACCTTGAAAAAGGTTTTTGCCTTATTTTTAATCGCGTTAAGCATGAAAATGCTACTTGAGTTAGCCATGCGTTAGGACGCAATTTACTAAACCTAAATAGCCTAGAGAATCGCTTATGTTATGGACACCGCATGTCACCGTCGCCTCGATTGCAGAACAAGACGGACGTTTTTTATTGATTGAAGAAGTGGGCGAAAGTGCAGGTCTTGTATTTAATCAGCCTGCGGGACATTGGGATGAAGGTGAAAGTCTGTTGCATGCAGTGGCGCGTGAAACGCTTGAAGAAACGGGTTGGCAGTTTGACCCTGAATTTATTGTAGGGATTTATCACTATAAAAATCCTTACAACAAAGGCACTTACCTGCGTATCTGTTTTGCAGGAACGGCTCACGATCATGATCCCAATCGGCAATTAGACACGGGCATTTTGCGGGCTTTATGGTTGACGCGTGAGGAGTTGAGCGAGAAAGAAAATTTACGCAGCCCAATGGTTTTGCGCTGTATTGATGATTACCTGGCTGGCAAACATTACCCTCTCTGCTTAGTCACTGATATGGATTAGATTCATGCAAACGTCAAGGAAGAAGAAAGCAAAGCCCTTTTTTATGAAAATACTGCATTTTTGATGTTTAACCCCCTTTAGGGGGTTGGGGCGCAGTTTACAACTCACACCCACTAATCTCTTTCACCAGCCCCACCGTTTCCACGCTTACCGTCACAATTCGCCTAATCAATTTCACAATATAGCTTTCATCTTCGAGATTATTCGGGTCGTTGGTGATGCCGCTGCGTTTGTCAGTGCTGATTTGGTATTGGTCAATTATCCAATTTAAAGCTGAGCGATTGCCCAGTTTATATTCCAAAGCTTCGGGGGGAATGCCGCTTAATGTGAGGCTGTCGTTGTATTTAATCGCGGTCTTTTCTTTGTTAAAACGCATTTTCTCGACGCGCCACTCAATTGCCCCATTACTTTGAATTTGCAGAGGATATTCTTTTTGGGTTTCGTAATTTAAGTGCAAGTCTGCGAGTTTTTTGCCTGCGTGGCTAAGTTTCCAGAATTCTTTGAGTTTTGGAATTCTGGGGAGTTCGCGTTTTAAGTTGGCAGCGTATTTGTCGCGATAGCCTTGATGATGCAGTAAGCCGTAAACATAATAGAAAATATCCCATTTGCTAATCTTTTCATCAGCATAGTGGACTTGATAGTCTTTTAATGCCCAATCCGTAAGATTTTCTTGGCGATGGCTGCCGTCTTCGTTGTAAATATAGAAGGGGAAACATTGTCCCGCTCTGCCCCCAACATCTAAACAAGGGATATGGTTTGTAATTTGAACAACAAATGGAATTTGAGAATGATTCGTACAACAAAAAACTAAATTTTCTAATTCAGTTTCAGGAATTGGTAAAATACTAGGAAATTGATAAACCCGCTCATTAAACATTCTGTTAAAATAAAGAAATTGTTTTGAAAATGGGCGATAAAGAGAAGTTCTTATATTTTCCTTTTGAAATTCTGCATATTTAACGCGCTTTAAACTGGCTTTTAATGATTCAGACCAGCTTAGTTTAGTATCATCATAACTTACAAAATCATCAATATTCTGAGTTGTTTCTAAACGAGAATATCTAAAAACATGTTCATTATAATTTTCAATGGTTAAACGCATATTTTTAGCAAGTTCTTCAGCATTAAAATTATAAGCCCAAATATCACGACTCGTTGCAACGCCACGCCCATAAACTTTAAAAATCACACCTTGTGCTTGATTTTCAGTCCCTTTGCCTTCTTTTGAAGCGATAGGCGTAAACGTCTCAAAATCTGCTTCTAAACCCTCAGTCAGCCAATTGTTCTTAATATCTGGATAAAGACGTTGCAAATCAACATTAAAAATATGCTGTTTTGCTTCTAAAAAACCTAACTTTTGTTCTCGAGTTAAACTTTTCTCGATGCGTGCATAATAAATTTCAGCTTTTTTGATTTTCATATAATCTTCTTGTTAAACACGCCCGCGTCACTGCCATTAAGTTAATCTCGTTCCCACGCTGGAGCGTGGGAACGAGACTTAAAGAGGGCTAAATACAAATAATTTAAATGTTTAAAGTCCCCTTTAGGGGATTTAGGGGCTTCTTTAGCGGTTAATACCTATTTGATGACACACCCTAGAGCGTTGGAACGAGATAATCTTTGTTACTTCTTTAACAAACGGGATTCATTAAACTTTCAACTCTTCCTTATCCCAAACTCACGTTATTCTAGATTTTAATGCAGCGTGCCCGTCAAGGGGAGATAAATAAAATTTTCCATCGCTTCTTGATCAGCGGTGGAAGTCTCTTGATTCATCAGCACGATTAAAATCACCCATTTCAGCTCGGACAAATTCATTTCGTCACTGCCCAAATCCATGACTTTGTCGATAATGATTTCCCGCTGCGCCGCGTCCAAAATTCCCACTTGTTCCAAAAACAGCAACAAGCCACGGCATTCCATGTCTAATTTTTGGATTTCGTCGGGGCTATAAATCCGAAATGCGCGACTTTCGACCGCAGGAAACGCAGAATTTTCACGACGCTCGCCCAAACTTTCCAGCCATTGAAACGCACGCTCGATTTTTTGGGTTTCAAAACCCGCTTCGATTAATTCCACTTCTAAATGGTCTTGATTGGTCAGCACATCTTCCTCATCAAGATAATTTTCAAACAAATACATTAAGACATCTAAAATCGATTCTTTCACTGAGTGGTTTCCTCAACCAATGCGCACATAAAGTCCTCCCGATTGGGATGCGACTAAGCCGCGTAATTCTAAAATGAGCAACATAGACGAGACTGCCGCCGCCGTCAATCCGCTTAACTCTACCAAGGTATCTACTGAAATAGGTTGGCTTTGTACATAGGTTAATATGTTTTTATAGTCTTCGTCGAGTTCCACAGCTTCTTGTGCAGGCAAATGGCGACGCATAACGGGCATTTCTTGCCCATCCTCTGGTAAATATAAACGCAATTCTTCCAAAATATCTTCAGCCGTTTCCACAAGTTTCGCACCTTGTTTGAGCAAAGTATGACAACCGCGTGCTAAAGGATTGTGAATTGAGCCGGGAATGGCAAACACTTCGCGCCCTTGTTCAACGGCGTGTTGGGCAGTGAGTAATGCGCCACTTTTTACCGCCGCTTCCACCACCAAAATCCCTAAGCTCAAACCGCTAATAATCCGATTGCGACGGGGGAAGTTTTCAGCTTTGGCGGGAGT
>JBDKHS010000379.1:0-3157 GCA_039797505.1 Pseudomonadota bacterium
TTACGTTTAGAATTGAACGGCGGATCGATATAGCACAAATCCACGCTTTCATCGGCAAGATAATTTCTCAAAACTTCCAAATTATCGCCATAATAAATTTTATTTTTCATTGCCATGACTCAGTGAACAGCCGTTAAAGCTTCCCTTTCGCAAGAGAAACCCAACGCGCTTAAAACGGTTTATCTCGTTTCAACGCTCCCGCGTTGGAGTGCTGACCTCGTCGCACAAGTATAGACTGTGATAAGGTAAGCCACGATATGAGCCTGTGTAGGCATTTTATGCGGCATTCTCACAATCCAAGGTTTAAATCTGTTGCGGCTGATTAATTTGGTGTACGTGGGACAATTTTATCATGCGTGGTTTGACACAGTGCACGAACAATTGTGGCCCTTATTTTTACATTTTGTGAGCCTGATTTGTTTTGGGCTGTGGCTAACTTATCTTTCCGCTGAGTCCAAAAATCATGCACCTGCCTAAACATCCGTGGTTACGCTATTTCGCGCTGGTCAGCTTGTGGTTGCCACTGACTACGGGCATTTGGTTATTCAGTAAACCTGTGTTGTTAGACGCGCTGTATTTGAGTGTCAATCCTATCATCAGCCACAGTTTTACCCAAAGCAAAGCGCACATTGAACGTGAAGGCGACACTTGGGTGTTGGGCACGGTGATTCTACAAAAAGAACAGCCTGAAGATAAATCACGTCGCCGTTACCAATATCTAAAAATCGGTTCAGTTTTCCAATATACTTTAGAAATTCCCCTGTTATGGGCGATGCTGCTCGGTTTATCTCCAAGCCGTTGGCGTAGTTTTTTGGGGGGAACGCTGTTAGTGTTTGGATTAATTGCGCTCAAGCTTGCGGTGAATACCTGTTTACAAACAGGTGAACTTTTGATTTCTGAAGCGGGGTCTTACGTGGAATTATTAACCGATAATTACCAACAACTGCATCCTTTTCCCGCCGCAGGGCTTATTATTCTTAAAGCGGTTCATCTGATATTAGCGATTATCACTTTATTATCTCCCGTTCTGGTCACGTATTTACTCCAAACTCAGGCAGCCCACGCACTCATCCTTGCGGGGCAACCCACACCGCAAGTTCACGAAAATTAGGAGTTTCCTCATGCGTAAACTGATTTGCTGTTTAGGTATTTGCTTGCTCACCGCCTGTACCCCAATGCGTTCAGACCAGCCCAGTGTGGCACGCGGCTTCTCATCTGCCTTATTGGGTCTGGCGCACTTAGTTTTATCCCCGTTTCAAATTGCGGCAGGGTTATTGGAGGGGATTGCTTCAGTACCCTATTATTTATCAACCAGTGTGCACGACATTAACAGCGGCATGATGAAAGCCAGTGCACGCCTGACGTTAGAAGACACTTATGAATCGGCCTATGGCACATCACTGCAAAAAGTTGCAGCAAATGGAGAAACGGGCGTGGTGTTTCAACGCATGAAAAATGCGACTACCTATTTCCAGAAAATCTTACAGCAATATGGTGTTCCGAACAGCCAAGCGTATATTTTAACCAGTGTCGATACTGCCAATGATCAAGGTTATACTTTGCTGGCGGTGGTGTATCGCCCCATGACCAGCATTCAAGTCATGGACAAATATCATCCCAATGCAGTATTAAATTTACAAAACAACGAGCGTTTATTTTATGAACCTTATCGGGTGAATACGGGAGGCAAAGCTTTAGACACCGTGATTGATTGGGCAGCCGTACCCCGCGACAGCGTGCAAACCCAAAAAGGGCAAGCGGTTTTATTAACCTTGGCTGCCAATGCCGTGATTAATGAAAAACGCAGCACGGATTATTGGGCGATAGAACAACGCTGGATTGCGGGCGAGGCACGCCAAATTACTGAACAACGTTTAGCCAAGGTGCAGCAGCGCATGGGCATTACCAAACAATAACTTGATAACAGGAAGGTGATAGAAAATTATGGAATGGCTATTTGATCCGTATGCATGGGTTGCCTTGGCGACTTTGACCGCGTTAGAAATTGTGTTAGGAATTGATAATATTATTTTTATTTCTATCCTGTCGGGAAAACTGCCTGTTGCGCAACAAGCCAAAGCCCGTAATTTAGGGCTGATTTTGGCAATGGGCACGCGAATTTTATTATTGCTGTCTTTAGTGTGGATTATGAAATTGACCACGCCTTTATTCAGCGTTTTTGGCAATGAAATTTCTGGGCGCAGTTTAATTTTGATTTTTGGCGGCTTATTTTTGATGGGGAAAAGTACGCTGGAAATTCATGACAAATTAGAAGGCGACAGTGAACACACGGCGGCAGGGAATACGATTTCATTCAGTAAAGTGATTGTGCAAATCATGCTGCTTGATCTTGTGTTTTCCTTGGACTCAGTGATTACCGCAGTCGGCATGGTGCAACAAATTGAAATCATGATCACCGCTGTGATTTTAGCCGTGGGCTTTATGCTGTTTGCGGCGGGCGGAATCAGCAATTTTGTGGAACGCCACCCCACGGTGAAAATGCTGGCTCTGAGTTTCTTGCTATTAATCGGCATGACTTTGGTCGGGGAAGGTTTAAATTTCCATATTCCAAAAGGCTACGTTTATTTTGCAATGGCGTTTTCGGTGATGGTGGAAATGCTGAATTTACGGGTACGCGGTCATCAATCTGCGCCTGTGAAATTGCGTAAACCGTATACAGAACCGATTTAAACTCATTCCTATTCTAAAGTTAAGCTTCAAACGGAATAGTGTATGTTGTCAAAAGAGCTAATTGTAGATGTGAATTTATTCGCATGCGTTTCTAATCCGAGAGCGTTGTGCGAATAAATTCGCACCTACAATTAGCTCAGCCCATAGGATGTACTGAGGAACAAAGCGCATCAATTCGTGAGAAAACGATGAATCCCGATTGATGCGCCTCCTATCGTCGGCACATTCTATGGATTATCAATGTTCAAGCATCAAAACAATTATATGAGCATTACAATAACCTGAATTTGGGATAAGAAAGAGTAGAAAATTTAGTCGTAGGGTGGCGTAGCGTATTCCACCAAGAAAGGTGATAACTCTAGGGCGTATCATCAATTAAGTTTTAATAAAAAGTAGCATGTTTAAAAATCTTTAAAAAAGCCCCCAACCTCCTAAAGGAGGCTAAACACAAAATATTTGTTTAGTG